>NZ_AP025732.1:1200000-1500000 GCF_023734775.1 Nostoc cf. commune SO-36
ATACCTCAGCAATGAAGATTTACTTTGGCCTTTCCTCGGTAACGCTAGATTTTACAATGGTCAAGGTTTATATAACCAAGCTTTACCCTGGTCTAAACAATGTCTAGAAGTCACTAAAAAACGTTTGGGAGAAGAACATCCAGATGTCGCCACTAGCCTCGACAACCTAGCGTTACTCTACGCCTCCCAAGGCAGATACAGCGAAGCCGAACCCCTTCACATCCAAGTTTTAGCACTCACGTGCAAGCTGCTGGGAGAAGAACATCCAGATGTCGCCACTAGCCTCAACAACCTAGCGTTACTCTACGACTCCCAAGGCAGATACAGCGAAGCCGAACCCTTTTACATTCAAGCTTTAGCACTCACGCGCAAGCTGCTGGGAGAAGAACATCCATCTGTCGCCATTAACCTCAACAACCTAGCAGAACTCTACCGTTCCCAAGGCAGATACAGCGAAGCCGAACCCCTTTACATCCAAGCTTTAGCACTCAAGCGCAAGCTGTTGGGAGAAGAACATCCATCTGTCGCACTTAGCCTCAACAACCTAGCGTTACTCTACGACTCCCAAGGCAGATACAGCGAAGCCGAAGCCCTTCACATCCAAGCTTTAGCACTCACGCGCAAGCTGCTGGGAGAAGAACATCCATCTGTCGCCCAAAGCCTCAACAACCTAGCAGCACTCTACTACTCCCAAGGCAGATACAGCGAAGCCGAACCCCTTTACATCCAAGCTTTAGCACTCAAGCGCAAGCTGCTGGGAGAAGAACATCCATCTGTCGCCCAAAGCCTCAACAACCTAGCAGCACTCTACTACTCTCAAGGCAGATACAGCGAAGCCGAACCCCTTTTCATCCAAGCTTTGGCACTCTGGTGTCAACTGCTGGGAGAAGAACATCCATCTGTCGCCCAAAGCCTCAACAACCTAGCGGCACTCTACGACTCCCAAGGCAGATACAGCAAAGCCGAACCCCTTTACATCCAAGCCTTGGCACTCAGGTGTCAACTGCTGGGAGAAGAACATCCAGATATCGCCATTAGCCTCAACAATCTAGCGAGACTCTACTACTTCCAAGGCAGATACAGCGAAGCCGAACCCCTTTACATCCAAGCTTTAGCACTCTGCCGTCAACTGCTAGGTGAAGAACATCCATTAGTTGCTACTAGCCTCAACAACCTAGCGGCACTCTACGACTCCCAAGGCAGATACAGCGAAGCCGAACCCCTTTTCATCCAAGCTTTAGCACTCACACGTAAGCTGCTGGGAGAATCACATCCATCTGTCGCACTTAACCTCAACAACCTAGCGTTACTCTACTATTCCCAAGGCAGATACAGCGAAGCCGAACCCCTTTACATACAAGCTTTGGAAATTGCTGAACTTAGTTTAGGGGTAAATCATCCCAACACAATTACTTTCCGTGAAAATTTAGCATATTTACGCGATCGCCTCCCCCCAAATCCAGAATAAGCTAGTTATATGCAAAGCGTACCGTGATAAAAATGAAACGCGCGTTAGCGTTCGCGGAGCGTCTCGTAGAGAAGCTCACCGAAGGTATCGCTTAAACTCGGTCTTTCGTGTTCCGAACTCGGTCTTTCGTGTTCTGAACGAGAACGTTCTTGTTTCAAGTGACAATGTTTTTGTTCTTAACGAGAACGTTTCTGTTCCCAGTGAGAATATTTCTGTTCCAAACGAGAATGTTCCTGTTTCAAGTGACAATGTTTTAGCTTTAAGCTCGACGTTTCGTGTTCCAAGGTGGAATGATGGTGTTGTAAAGGCGATCGCTCTAGTGGTCTGTCAAGCTAAAAATTGTGTGTGACCAACTTTTGAAATCGTTTGCTAGCAAGATATTCTGGGGCTACTCACGCACAAAATCAAAATTGACAGACCACTAGTTTATAGTGTAAATCTACAGGCAATGTCTATGACAGGCTATTCGGCGTCGCTGTTATCCAATTGTAAATGATGATCTTGTCAAGGCGATCGCTCTACCTTAAAGGTGGAAACTTTATGTTCTTAAATTGGAATTTTTATATTTTTGTTGAAACTGTAAACAAACCAAGATGTTGAACAAATGGCAAGAAATCTTTGTCGCTGAACAAAAGCGAGTTTTGGTTTTCAATGCAAAAAGTAGCGATAATTACATCAGCCGTTTTGCGGATAGTAATGCCATATTTTCGGAGACTTCTATAGTTATCAGCACTCTTGAAAGCAAGATTAATACCTAACATTTCAAAAATTGTCAAAGAAGTCAGTAGTTCCTTTGCTGTTTGATAATCGGCATCAGAACGAAATCCTTGCAGTACCTCAGTCAATATCAGATCACCAATCGCAAGCGGTTCTACTCCCAAAAGTCTATCTAGCTTATTTGTTTCTGGGGTTTTCCTACCGTTAAAATAGTCTATCCATACACTTGTATCTACAATAATCATGAATTTGTTCTGATCTCATCAAGGTTGCCTTCCCATTGGAGATTACCTCGATAAGCTTTTATTTTTTCTTGTTGCTTTAGTTTAATTAGTGTCTTTAACCCAAGTTCAATTACTTCTTGTTTAGTCTGAAGCCCAGTTACTTTCATTGCTTCATCTATGAGCTTTTCATCAATAAAAAAATCAGTTTTCATGGTAGGTTTAGATATTGGTTTGTATAGAATGCGATCAAATGGCTTTTTTGGGTTTGACGATATTGTAAAGCCTAGCGCTCTATTTTTGATTTTAAACCCACAAGCGATCGCCTCCCCCCAAATCCAGAATAAGCTAGTTTTGTGCAAAGCGTACCGTGATAAAACTGAAAAGCGCGTTAGCGAAGCTAGCTCACCGTTCGCGTAGCGTTCCGTAGGAAAGGTATCGCTTAAACTCGGTCTTTCGTGTTCCGAACTCGGTCTTTCGTATTCTGAACGAGAACGTTCTTGTTTCAAGTGACAATGTTTTTGTTCTAAACGAGAACGTTTCTGTTCCCAGTGAGAATATTTCTGTTCCAAACGAGAATGTTCCTGTTTCAAGTGACAATGTTTTAGCTTTAAGCTCGACGTTTCGTGTTCCAAGGTGAAATGATGGTGTTGTAAAGGCGATCGCTCTAGTTTATAGTGTAAATCTACAGGCGATCGCCTTTCAGGTAAAACATTGAATCCATTAGTGTCATTGTGTAGAATGCAATCAGCTTGCTCCGATGGAGGCGATCGCTCTAGTTTATAGTGTAAATCTACAGGCAATGTCTATGACGGGCTATTCGGCATCGCTGTTATCCAATTGTATTTCAAAAATCAAATACAATTCCTATATCAGTGATGTTAAAGCTTAAAAGAAAAACAAAAAGTTTAGTGTATTGATGTATGCACTACGGTTCCCCCGTGCATACTGATCTACAAATCGCAGAATATCTTCTTCTAAGGTAATTGTGACTTTTATCATCTTTTTTAGTTGTAGAAATTAAGCGGAAAAATATTTTTGACAATTAATACTAATTTTCTGCCTGCAACAACCAAAAGCCGCTATAAGTCATCCCAGAATCATCGGGTTGAACTAACAAAAAATGCAATCCTCGGCTTTGCTGTTTGCGTTGTTCAAATGTTTGGGCTGCTGTTGTAACTTCTGGATCTTCAAAAGTGGCAACAATCCATCTGTCCACTAAACCAGCTTCTAATACTAAGCCATCCGGTGCGCCAGAAATGTAGTTTAATGCTACAGAACGGGCTTTCTGCAACCACCGTGCTAGGCGCATCGATTGCCGTCCACCATAAATTACTACACCAGGAACAGGGACTGTTGATGCCAAACCTAAATTGATCGGTTTGAGATGTTCTGGGATGTGCAAAATGGGAATGGGGCGATCGCTAAATCTCGTTTCTACATCACTAGCAGCTAAACTTGCAAAACGCCATTGTTCTCCCCAGAGGTTTTCTGGCAATGGTGCTGGGGGTGGTTTATCCAGCGTTGAAGGATATTGCTTTTCTTGTAACCACTGCTTTAACGCCAAAGTATGACGGGTAGGTTCGACATTTATACTTAAATTACGTCCAGCCGCTTCAATTAAACTTAGTGACTGCGGACGAAACACCTGGATTACATCTGGCAATTTTTCACCAGCAGCGAATTCAAATTGAGCAGCCACCCAACTCGAATTCGCTGCTGACTGGAGACAGGTGGCTTCGTATTCAAAGCTGCGAGTTGCGTCACAAATCAACAACTCCCATAAAATTTGTCCAGATGCATCTTGCAATGGACGACGATAAAAATCAACCTGCCAAATTTTCATAAGTGGGGAGATTCGGGATTGGGGACAAGGGAAATAACTCTTAACAAATGGCTAAGGGACTTGCAAAAAATAAATTATCCCAAATTATTTATAGAATTGTAGGGGATTTGTAGGGGCGCAAGTCTTTGCGTCCCTACATAAGCTGTTAAGCAAATAAGATTGCACATTTAGCGCTGCGCGTTCGCCTAAGCGTTCCGCAGTGATGGGGTATTTTATTAACTAGCACTCTCTAATTCAAAAAGCCTGAATCCATTCTTTAACAGAATATTCAGTCCAAATGCCATTTTTCCAGTAGGGATCATTTTCAATTAACTCGCGCACGGTGGCTTCATTTTCGGCTTCGTAAATGCCAAAAACTTTTGTGACATCTTTGGTGGGGCCAATGGTAATCAGCACGCCGGATTCTTTTTGTTTTGCTAATCCGTCTAAATGAGCTTCACGGTGGGGGGCACGTTTTTCGAGAACGTCTTCGCAGTAAGTTCCCCAAAGTACATATTTAGGCATAATTCCTTGTTACTTCTACTGGTTAATGCGGTTCCCAATTGCAACTATAATGGATTTCTGCCGCTATTGATTCTAAATGTAAAAACTCTCGCCACTTGTCTAAAATTACCTTAGTTTTATATTCATCTACATCTAATCTTTCAGCGATCGCTTGTATTGAAAGCCAATAGCCGGCATAACAACCTGTACCCGAAGTTATATTCATCCTTATTATATGCAAATTGTAGGCGCAACAGCTTATTACAGCATTCCTCTCTTTTCATCCTTTTATTTTGGCTAAGGTATTGGTTTGAGGTGAAGATAGGTTTGTAGAGTCCAGTTATATCGTTCTTAACCGTAACGTAGAGAGTTTTGCCATTGCCAGTAAAGATCCGAACTTTCTAATATGCGATCGCTAGGCCATTGGTTTTGGGGAATGTAAAAATAAATAGCAGCGATTCTCACTTAGGTGCAACACTGTCAATTGAGATAACAATGGCAATCTGGTTTATCAATCAGTGACTCAACCAAGGCATTTAGGGCAGTAGCAGCTAAAGCGCCACCTCCCAAAGTGCCTTCAACTGTAATATAAGGTATCTTTTGTAGCATCAGTTGCCGCTTGGCTGCCGGAGCATGGCTAAAACCAATGGGCATTCCAATTATTAATGCAGGCTGAATTTTCTGGTTGGCAATCGCCTCACAAACTTCTACAAGTACTGAGGGAGCATAACCAACTACCAGCACACAACCCTGACTTACTTGCTGCAATTTTTCTCGCCATTCTCGATGCTGCCAAAAGGCAACTTCTGCTTCTGTGGCGGTAGTGATATGGGGATTATCAATCAAGGTTTCAATCTGACATCCCAAGTGAGATAATCGGGTTTGATCCAAGGCAGCAGCAACCGTTTGGGTATCGACAACAATTTGACAGCTTGAAGATAAGGCTTCTCGACTAGCTGCGATCGCATCTCGGCTCAATTTCACAAAGGACACTAAACTCACATCGCCACAAGTCAAAACTAACTGAGAAATTAAGTGTTGTTCAATTTCCGAACGGTGAGACAAATCGGGTAATAAGCGTTGTAGCGATTCTGAAAAAGCTTCTGAATGGGTATGAATTTCGGCATCCAAACCACTCCAGAGATTTTCCAATCCCCCCAATCCAGCTTGAGTTTCGACATCAAGTAACTTGAGTTGTGCCAAAACTTCCGCCTGCATAATTTGACAATGGCGATCGCGCCCCAATAATCCTTCTAATGCTGATGCAGTTTGCCGCAGTTGAGAAATTTGTTGCATCACCGCGCGATATTGCTGCTGAAGTTGTCCCATCAGGTTAACAGTTGTGTCAGCCTCTGGTTCCACCTCCAAAATATTGCGGATATGGTTTAGCTGAAACCCTTGCTGCTTCAGTGCGACAATCCGTTGCAAGCGGAGGACATCTTTTTTGGTATAGAGACGGTAATTGCTAGGCGATCGCACTGGTTGCGGTAGTAGCCCCAATTGATGGTAGTGGCGTACCATGCGCGGAGTTAAACCACCACCCACTGCATCGGTAAGTTCTTTAATAGTTAAGCAACCAGCATTCATGATTTACTCCAACAAGGGCAAAAGTCTTTGTAACTCTTCACAAGCCGTCTGAAGAGATGGCGGTGCATTTTCATCCAAACTCCCTTGAGAACACTGGTTTGCTAATTGTTCAACGCCGGGTTTACAAATTGCCTCATTTTTAGGGAATTTTGGATATTTGGATTTTTCTCCTTCTTCTTCAACAACTTTTCCTGTTCGTAAATAATGTATCCAAGTTTCGATATTTCTTTTTGGCACGAAGATTGCTATTTTCTCATCAGCCTTACGAAGTTCCTGTGAATTTTTTATCAGTGCATTATCTAATTCTTTCAGTGTTGCCTTTACTGTCGCAGTATCTGCATCAATCAATACTACTAGCATTCCTGAACGATAGTTTTTTCTCCGGTATTCTTTAACCTCTGCTGCATAATGCTTTCTAACAAACTGCTCTCCTGCACCTTTACCTGCTGAGAAAGTCCTAATTGTGACGTTTTTTGGATTTATATTAAAGCCTCGCTTTTTCAAAAAATGATATGCAAAAACTTGCTGTTGTAGATCCTCGCACAAAATTACTATCTGTACTCTATTCTGGGTCATACAGCCAGCCCCGTGCAATCAGTTCTGAAATTGGTAATCCTGAATTTTCAGCTTCTTGATTACTAATTGGTTTTACTCGTACAGGTGCATTACTTTGGCGCTCAAACCAATAACCTATAGGTGAAGCTAGAAGATAATTAATTAATACAGGATGATGCGAAATTAGTAAAGCTTGTATTTTTCCGTCAATACAGAAATCATAAAGTTGAATTAGCCAAGGTTGAATTTCTGGCAGAGCTAAAAAATTCTCTGGCTCATCAATGCAAAGTGTATAATCTTCAGATTCAGTGCAATAGAGAATGGTGTATAGAGCAATCACTACTTTTTGACCATCGGATAATTCACTAAAGCGATAATCAATAATCTTTGTCCTATCTTTATCTGTTGAAAATCTTAATTTTAGAGTTCGATAATTTTCACTGAACTGCTCAAACTTAAAACTTAAAAATCCATCTAATATATCTTTTAAAACATTGATAAGTTCAGCAACTTTACCTTGATATTGGGAAATATAGCGATACCAAGAAACAAAATTTTCCATACTCGAAGTTAGATGAATTTCTTCCTTTTCGCTACCGTCAAGCATAAGACTAGGAATAATTTGTACAATAATGAATCGCTGCATACGTTTTATGAACCAGTCCAACTTTGTACTGTCACTATCTCTCGTAAATAACCATAGTAAAGATCCTAATGGTGAAGGAAATGTAGCTTTGGCAACCTCTTCGTAATCATCTCTAAAAATTTGAAACTTGCCCTCCTCAGACTTCATTAAAGCTTGGTTATTAAACCAGAGACGCTCATATTCAACATGACTCTTATCTTGATTATGTCTAATAGCAAATTCATATTTATAATTACCACCATTCCCAAAAATTTCTAGCTCAAAACGCTGAATTTGTAAAGTCTGCCAACGAGTACAGTCAGAAGATTTAAAAATTCCTTCTACTTTTTCGTCACCACTTATAAAAATTTGAATTTTCCGTAAAACTTCAAAAACTGTTGATTTACCTGCTCCATTACCACCAAGAAACAGGTTAATCGAGTCAAAATGCATCTCAAAATTTACCAACCCGCGAAAGTTATCAATATAAATTCGCTTCAGCATAGATTTTTTTCTCCTAGTGCAATTTTAAAGCTAACAGTTAAATCGTCCCATTTACCCACATCCCGCTTTTGTAAAACGCTCCAAAAACACAGAGAAAGCTTTAACTCTGCGTACCTTTGCGCTTCCCAGCCTGCGGCAAGCCGCAAAAGCTTCTACAGCGCCCCTTTGCGTTTCAAAATCATTATAAACCTTGACATTAACATTAATGTCAAGGTTTAGCCTGAGAGAGTCCCTGTTAATTCACCTCTCATGCTCTACCCCCAACGCTTCAGCCAATTCACCAAAGAACACACAGATACCTTAGCAGCCCTTTTGTGTGGCTTACTACTATTTCTCGGATGGTTTGCCTTACATCTCGGCTGGTTGGGATTAGCATTCCTCCTGCTACCTGCTGCTTACGTGATTGGTGGTTACGAAAGTGCGCGGGAAGGATTGACTACCCTTTTCAAAGAAAAAGAACTCGATGTAGATTTACTGATGATTGTCGCCGCCATTGGTGCTGCTAGCCTTGGTTTATGGCGAAGAGAATATCATCTAATTATTGATGGGGCAATTTTGATTCTGATTTTTGCTATCAGTGGCGCATTAGAAGGCTATGCAATGGCGCGAACTGAACGGAGTATCAGGAGTTTGATGAGTTTGACGCCAGATACAGCAAGGGTTTTGCTTCAGGGAAGGGAAGAAGAAATTCCTATCAGTCAGCTAAAAGTCGGTGATGAAATTGTCGTCAAACCTGGAGAGTTAATTCCTACTGATGGAATAATTTTATCTGGTTACAGCACCCTTAATCAAGCTGCAATTACAGGTGAGTCTTTACCTGTAGAGAAAACGGTGGGCGAAGAAGTATTTGCTGGAACACTTAACGGTTATGGTGCATTGCAGATTAAGGTACACAAACCAGCCCAAAGTAGTTTAATTCAGCGTGTGATTCGCTTGGTAGAACAAGCACAGACAGAAGCACCGCCTTCGCAAGAGTTTATTGATCGCTTTGAGAAAGGATATGCCAAAGTCATTGTAGTCGCTGGGATATTACTGGCAATTTTACCGCCATTTCTCTGGAGCTGGGATTGGGAAACAACAATTTATCGCGCCCTTACTTTCCTTGTGGTGGCTTCTCCCTGTGCGCTGATGGCTGCAATTATGCCCACCCTGCTTTCGGGAATCGCCAATGGTGCAAGACAGGGGATTTTGTTTAAGAATGGGGCGCAGTTAGAGAAAATTGGCAAAGTCCGAGCGATCGCATTTGATAAAACTGGTACTCTAACAACAGGACAGGTGCAGGTATTCCAGGTAATTTCAGTTAATGAATACACAGAATCAGATGTATTAAAAATTGCTGCTAGTGTAGAATCATCTTCCGAACATCCCATTGGTAAGGCAATTGTGCAGGCAGCCGGTGATTTAAATTGGGTTGGTGCAGTCCAAGTGCAAGCGTTACCGGGACAGGGAATTGTCGGAATTTCTCAAGAACAACAAATAATTGTCGGCAATGCCATTTTTGTGCAGCAGTATGTAACAAATTTACCTGAAGAATTACAAGAAATCGTTCAATCTTGGGAGCAAGAGGGTAAAACTGTCGTTTGGGTAGCGAAGAACCCCACCCCCAACCCCTCCCCGCAAGCGAGGAGGGGAGCCGGATTTCAGGTGATGGGTGTAATTGCGATCGCAGATGAAGTAAGATCGCAAGCAGCTGCAACCATTACCCGGTTAAAGAAATTGGGAGTTGAACAAATTGTCATGTTAACCGGGGATAATCAGGAAACTGCTCACAGTGTCGCCAAAGCAGTCGGAATTGATCGGGTATATGCTCAACTTCTGCCAGAAGATAAACTAGATGTTATCCGCCGTCTACAGCAACAATATCAAACTGTGGCAATGGTAGGCGATGGAATTAATGATGCACCAGCGTTAGCGCAAGCATCTGTGGGTATAGCGATGGGCGTATCTGGTAGTGATGTGGCATTAGAAACCGCAGATATAGTACTGATGGCAGACAGGTTAGAAAAAATTGCTGTAGCGATACATTTAGGTAGGCGATCGCAAGCAATAGTAAAACAAAATATAGTTGTAGCGTTGGGTTTCATTATGTTGCTTTTAGTGGGCAACTTTCTCGGAAATATTAACCTACCCATCGGTGTTATTGGCCATGAAGGTTCCACAGTGTTAGTTACCCTGAGTGGACTAAGATTGCTGAAATAAGACAGAACGAAAATATTAGAGCAGGGTAATAACCCAATAATTACGAATTATCATAACAAGAGCTTTAGTGCTAGGGAGTGTCAAAGAATCTGGTAATGTGATGGATATGGCTTTTGGTGACTAATAACATCAATTGCTGTCTTTAACCAATCAATATAAGTCTCTTCTCTTCGGATCACCAACTCTAGCACCAGCCTTTGCATCACCTGCTCACGGTTGGCAGATTCATCACCGAGTGATGGCAAATCAATGGTTTCACATTCAGCAAGCTTTTTGCTTCGAACTGCCAATTGTTGCTCCAGTAAATGAATGATGGTTTCATTCGCTAACTGATCTGCAAAATGCAACTGGACTAGCAAGGGTTCTCGTACAGTCGGTAAGGGCTGATGAATCCCCAGCCATCGGGCGAATTCAGCTTTTCCCGACTCCGTTACACTGTAGACTTTCCGGTTGGGGCGATCGTGCTGAATCTCAATGGTACAGGTAATCCAGCCTTGCTCAACTAGCTTATCGAGAGTTCTGTAAATTTGTGCCTGATCTGCTGGCCACAAATGGGCAATGCATTGATCAAAGCAGCTCGTTTTCAGGTCGTAGCCGGTCATTTCTTGCTGCTGAAGAAGACCTAGAATTACATACGCTAACGACATTAAGACGGTTTTCCCATAATTGATATTTTCTCGATAGGTTCTACTATGTACTTCTTATAATTTTATGTTAATATAAGATTAATCTAATATAAGATATAACAATTATAAAAATATTATGTTTATCATAATCCTTCTTAACAAGGAAACCAAATACATAAAAAACTCCATCTCTTGTAGATAGAGTTCTTGGGTATGGTAAATCGGGCTTTGGGAATGGGGAAGAGTTAGCAATTTTCAATGCCCAATATCTAAAAATTATTTAAGCCATTGAAGACTATTGCAACGAGAGGATGGGTAACATTGACTTCTAACATACTTCTACAAAGAATACGTCAACATCAATATCTGCGTGATTTACGAAACAAATTACTCCACCTTCACAAGATGTTACTGGAGACAGAACGCATTGCCTACGAACAGGTTAGTGGACGAGTATCAAACGGAGAACTCCTTCAACTCGTTATCGCTCATGAACAATTTGCTTGGCTACATCGCATTTCTGAAGTAGTTGTGCAAGTTGATGAAATGCTCGAAGCAGATGAACCGATATTGATGGATGATTTCCAAAAGTTAATTGATGATGTCCGCACGCTGATTGTACCGTTAGAGACGGGTAATACCTTCGAGAGAAAATATTACAACGCTCTCCAGCGTGAACCTGGGGCTGTGTTGGCACATGCGGAGATATCCAGATTTCTCATGTCTAAGGTTTAAAGATGAGGAATTTGTGAGCGATCGCTCATCAAAGCTACCATTAGACATTCCCAGAAATTAATCCTCGTAAAGTGAACGACTCAGACTTGCCTACGGCTGAAGTCTGAGCTTCCCAATTCATCGGGGATAGCCTCAAAAACTCTGTAGTTTTTTTGGTCTGACATCCCCTCCAAGGGCAGGAGTCCTGGTTCCCAAGACCCAAATCTTTCTCTTGCAACATGTACCTATTAGCTTGGTTTTCGCTTGCGGCATTGATGGTGAAAAACGCGGTCTTGGGGTCTCCCCAAGTAGAGCGATTTTGAACCCGGAGGGTCAAGACAATATATATCTTACCAGAAAATTTTGGGGATTCGTCATACATCCAGTATTTGTTTTTACTGCGTAAAAAATCAATACGTCTAAACGTAGTAGGGGCGCACATCTGTGCGTCCCTATTGGAATGTTGATAAATGTTTGTCACAATTGTTCCTCCCACACACATAACTTTTTAAAGGTAATTCCTAGTTTTAAAGGGGCGATTTGCTGTTAGACATCGCTAATGATGGGAGAAACCAAGCTAAGGGTAGAATCAGGGCGGAAGGTCATAATAGCAGGGAAAATTATAGATGCAAAAAAAATATTTTAAATCATGGTTAGATAATGATACAGTAGCTGCCTGGATTTTTCTCACACCAGCACTAATTTTACTAGGCGTTTTTATCATTTGGCCGATCGCTTATTTGTTCTACCTCAGTTTCACCGCCGGTAGTTTCACTTTAAAAGGTACTTATTGGATAGGCTTAAAAAACTATTGGCGCTTGCTCCTCGACCCCGACTTCTGGCAAGTTCTCGGTAACACTTTTTATTTTACTGTTGCCACCATCATTCCCACTTTAATTATCTCATTGGGATTGGCAGTGTTATTAAACCGCTCCATTCCCTTGCGGGGCATCTTGCGAAGTGCCTATTTTCTGCCTTCAATTATCTCACTTGTGGCAGCCGGTTTGGGATTTCGCTGGCTGTTTCAAACACCAGGGCCAGTTAACGGACTTTTAGATTTTTTCGGCATTCCTAACATATCCTGGCTAGGAGACACATTTTGGGCAATGCCGGTAATTATTTTAATGAGTATTTGGAAACAACTGGGTTTCAATATGGTAGTTTTTTTAGCAGGGTTGCAAGCAATTCCTCCCAGTCGTTATGAAGCAGCAGATTTGGATGGAGCAAACGCTTGGCAACAATTTTGGTATATTACTCTCCCTGGATTGCGCCCGACTGTGATATTTGCGATCATCACCACCGCGATTTTTACATTGCGGAGTTTTGAGCAAGTTTTTGTGATGACTGGCGGTGGGCCACTAAATTCGACTAATTTGCTCGTTTACTATATTTACCAAGAGGCTTTTGGTCAGTTTGATTTTGGTTATGCAGCAGCAGCAGCAACGGTGTTACTAGCAGTAACGCTGGTATTGGTTTATTTGCAACTGCAAACTTGGGGAGAGGAGTAGAGGAGGCAGGGGAAATTTTGGGAGTTGCTAAATTATGTGGCAAACAATAAAAACATAATCTAACGCCTAACGCACCATCTTATGAGTGGGTGCATTAGGCTAAAGCCGTAACACACGCTATGCTTTTACTTTGCCATTGCTATTCACACCAACAATCATTGACGGTGGCTCATTACTAACAATTGGCGATTCACCTCGCAATCCCTTGCGGCGTTGGTTTTTAGGAACTCCTCCCGCCATACCATACTCTACACTGCTTTTGCCATATTTAGCCCCAATGCCCATGAGTATGTGTTCTGTCATGTCTGCCAACTGCTGCTCTGTTTCCAACATTTCACGGTATATTTTATCTAGATTAGAAAGTGCAGTGTTATAGCTATTTTCTTTATTTCGCATTGTCTCAATTAGGCTTGAGTAGGCAAATAAAGTGAGTCCATTATTCACATCTAAGTTTGGATCAATTGAAGTGATACTGGCTGCACGACGTGCTGCTTTTTCTAGCACTTGGGAAGTTCTTTTTAGTCTAGCCATAAAATGTCCCTTTTAATGCGGTTATTTATTTGGTTATCAGTTCTCGAATTTACTGATTTAAGCTTCTTTACTTTAGAAAACTTTCGTATTGATCAGCCTGAGAAAATTCCTGCAAATCTCTATTGACTTTTATTACACTGTAAATTGCTAATAAATCAGTAAATTACGCAAAAAAGAACTCAAACTCCAGTTTGAAAACTCAATATTAGCTTTTGGGTACTAAAAATACTTAAATGAGAACTCAAACCCCAGTTTGAGAACTCAATATTAGCTTTTGAGTACTAAAAATACTTAAATGAGAACTCAAACCCCAGTTTGAGAACTCAATATTAGCTTTTGAGTACTAAAAATACTTAAATGAGAACTCAAACCCCAGTTTGAGAACGCAAATCGCGTTATGAAAAGTTTTCAATTTATTACCCCTCGCGGGGATGGAAAAATTGAGCGCAGTTGGCAGTGCGATCGCATCCGCTACGGATTCCTATCAATTTTCGCTTTGGCAGCTTGAAGTTTATCCCAGCCTTTGAGGGTCAAGATTACACCTCGATTGCGTCGAGCTTTTTGTTGTTGCATTCGTTTTACTAAGGTAGATTAACAACGCTGCTAGAAAACTTCAATTCACAGCAATGCTTCACCTGTTTAATTCATTAACCGAATACGTTTCACTAGCTAACCATTGCTTGATTAACTCCATCACAACTTGACTCATCTTCAGCCCTCGCAAAGCACAAGCAGCATGAAAAGGTTTTTTTAGGTCGTCTGTAATACTAATGTGCATGGTGGTTAGCTTAGTTAGTGTTATACAGACCTACAAATGTACAGAAGGTGATTCCAGACTGAATATAGCAGTATCAGTAGAATTACAATAGTATTTCGCTTAAATAATTTAAAAATTTGATCCAAATACTCGCTTTTTGCCCATTCAGCCTTGATTTGAGCCTTTACAAGCAATTTCTCACTTTGATTTTTATTTCTTTGATAAGGTGCGATATTCCCAAGGATTAACGAATTTAGTGTCACTCCAAATACCAAGACGTTGTTCCTTGGCTTCAGCTTCAGCTTGTTGAATTAAGTCTTTGCTAGGGCACTTGTTTAAATAAGGACGATACACTTTTGCCAATCCTTCTTTTAACAAGACCTGCTGCACAAAAGTGCCATTTTTGTAAACGAACTTCAGCAATTTTGCGTCCATAGCGATCGCTATCTGTGATATTCAAAGTCACGCGATCGCCTCCTTGTTGCACAAGTTGTTGTACCCGTTCTTGGGCTTTCACACCCCAAGTAAATTGATTGCGATCGCTACTGCGTTTACTCTGCTTTTCTTTATTAGTATGAGCGATTTCTGGCGCATCTACACAAGCAAAACGGACAGTAAAGTTTTTACCACTGCTATCTTTAACTACTATAGTGTCACCATCACTCACACGCTCAACTGGTTCTCCAGAAGCACCGATAAAGCGTAGACGCGAAGCGGCTTGTCGCACGACATCGCAGCCAATCAAACCCAAAATTAGGATAGTTGCACAAAGCCAAAATCGCACTGGTTTAGTTAATTTCTCCATCCAAAGTTACCAAATTACCTTTGTGGCATGATACTAGCAAAATGCAAAGATATATTTTTTAACCTTTGACATACTGCCACAGGCAATTCTAAATAGTAAGAGCCTCTGGCGGCAAACTATAGAAAATGCGGATTAGTATAAGAATTGTAACCTTCCAATTGTCGGCGGGAATTTCTGATGAACTTTTTGACTCACGTTCTGCATTTAGCTGGTTCAGGTGCTTTTGCCTATTACTCTGCTGCTCAAATTCGTGATTCTAAAACCCGCCCTAACATCCTTGCGGGGTTTCAGTTGGCGGAATCTGGTTCTGTGCCGTTTTTATCTGCACTTAGCGATCGCGCAGCTGCTGAAGGCGATACATGGCTAGCCGAAAAACTAGCAAAACATGCATCAGATGAAACTAGGCATGGTAAAATTTTTGCCCACGCCTTACAACAGTTGAATAAACAAGTTATAGATTTCAAGGCTCAACCCCAAACTACATCTACAAAAAAATCACAACAGCGTAGTCCCTTTTTCGCAGCATTCTTTGAAGGCTACACGCAAGAACAGCTAAAACCTGCTGTTATTGACTGGGATGTGTTTATGGCTAGCACATACATTCTAGAGTTAGATGCTAGTAAAGACTTTGCGCGAATGGCAAAAGCATTACCTGATAACGAGTCAACCGCTCGTAATTTGAAGTTAGGAATGCTAAATATTGCCCAAGATGAAACTGGACATGCTGCTTACCTCTACGAAGCGATGATGCGACGGATGCCTGCCACGAAAGTGCAAAAACTCGTAGATATGTGGCGAACTCGTAAGGTAAACGCCTTGTTAGCAATGGTTGGCGGTATTCTCCAGCGTAACGGTGAAACGCGATCGCTAGTTCAGGATAGTGCGTCGTCGAAAATCGATTCTGAGTTGGTAGCGACGTAATCATAGCTTGAGTATGTATAGGAATCCGCTTTGATTTCTGAAATTATTTGCGTAGGGAGGGAACAGGGAATAAAAGTGTACTGAGTTTTTTCAAAAATCAAATACGAGTCCTATAATGTTCAAAAAATTGAGAACATCTAACACCTAGCTTGAAAGGCAAGAGTCTGTCTCTTGCCTTCTTCAAATTCACAAAACTAACTATGAAAGCTGAAGCAGAAAACAATATCAGGCTAACTTGTGAAGTAGAAACTACCCTAAAAGTGATTGGCGGACGCTGGAAAGTTTTGATTATTAGAGAATTAATGACTGGCGTAAAAAGATTTGGTGAGTTACAACGGGCTTTACCTGGGGTTACGCAAAAGATGCTGACTCAGCAACTCAGAGAAATGGAACAAGACAGCATTATTCATCGAGAAATTTATCCCCAAATTCCGCCCAAGGTAGAATATTCTCTAACGCCTTTAGGAGAAACTTTGCAACCAATTCTTTATGCTATGCATGAATGGGCTGTGCAACATTTAGCTCGAACAAATCATTATTAATAAGTAGTCACAAAAAATTAGTTACGGGAGCATCCCAATTTTGCTTAAATCTTTTCCCTCACCCCCAGCCCCTCTCCCATCTTTGGGAGAGGGGAGACATAATTCTAGTTCCCCTTCTCCCAAAGATGGGAGAAGGGGTTAGGGGATGAGGGCGATCAAAGTTTTTGCACATTTGGGATGCTCCCTTAGTTACACAATGACTGTCAATATTTTTATCCAGCTACTTATTGAGTATATGTCAATACGTTTGGCTGTTTTACTTGTGAATTATCTTATGTTTTGTAATTTCTTACTCGTTGTTTTTTAAATATTCAATCGCTGCCTCTAATTTTGAGGGATAACTTTCCGCAAATCTTTCAAACCAAAGTCCTTCGGACGAAAGTGGATCTACTTTGGCTAACCATTCTTTCGCCTGTACTTTCAAAGCCTCTAGTTGTTTAGCTTTGAGTTGTTCTTGTCGAATTCGTTCATCTTTTAGTTCTTGCTGTCTTTTTAACTCCATAACAGCATCTTTTTCGGCAAAATCAGACTTAACTTCTGCCAAAAGGTTATCCATAAAAGATGCCGACTTTGGTGATGATGTAAACGATTTGGCTGTGGCTGATTTTGGCTGCTGTTGTGGTTGTACTTCTTTGTATTCAGTTTCGAGTTCAGCTAATAGCTTATCAATGGAATCCATTTTGGCAATTCCTAATAAATGGTATAGCTAGTCGTTAATGGCATTTAGTAGCACTTCCGATAGACTCAAATCTTCCATATCTTCCATAGTTACGGTGTCACAGATATCAAACTTAGCACCAGCACCTTGAAGTTCATCGTCTAAGACTTTGAGAAAGCGGGTAGCTTGCGGATCTGTGCCTACTTGAATGAAAGAAATAGCTAATTCTTCATCTTTATCTATGCGCCGAGAAGCTTCAATAATCACCCTCATGACTGCTTTGCGATCGTCCGGCTCACCATCAGTAACCACTAAAATTGTTTCACCATTCGACTTAGTTTGACCAGATGCTTTGCGTTGAAGGTAATCATCAGTCGCATGTTTTAAGACACCTGCTAAGTCAGTTGTACCAGAGGGGTCATTTTCTTGGAAAATTTGCGCTACCTTTTCGGATGTCACATTTTCATATCGCTTAAATTTACCAGAAAATACATAAATAGTAATGCCGTCTGGGTCAAATTGCTCACACTTACTAGCTAAAGCTAAAGTAGATTCTTGTGCTGCAACCCATCTAGTTCTACCACCTTTTTGATCTTTAGTTGCCATACTGCCGCTTTTGTCGATAATCAAGGTGTAATCACGATTTTCTAGCATTATTCAATTCTCCAATTAAGAGTTAAGAGTTACTGGACTATGGGCGAATCAATACATTAGTCAGTGATTGCGTTCGTCAATACATCAACAAGGCTCATTTCTTCTAAGTCATCTAAAGTGACAGTATCGCAAATATCAAATTTAGCGCCGACACTTTGCAACTGGTCATCTAAAGCTTTGAGAAACTTAGTTGCTTGAGGATCTGAACCCACTTGAATGATCGAAATTCCTAATTCTTCATCACGTTCCATCTGGCGAGTCGCATGAATGATGACTTCAAATACAGCTTTGCGATCGTCTGGTTCACCATCGGTAATGACTAAAATTGTTTCTCCGTTTGGCTTGCTTTTACCGGCTGCTTTGCGTTGAAAGTAATTATTGAGCGCATCCTGGAGTACAGCAGCTAAGTTTGTTGTTCCAGAAGGGTCATTTTCGAGAAATATCTGGGCTACTTTAGCTGAGGTGACATCATCGTAGCGTTTAAATCTACCGGAAAATAAGTAAACGGTGATGCCATCGGGGTCAAACTGTTCGGCTTTTCTTGCTAAAGCGAGTGTAGACTCTTGGGCTATATCCCATCTACTTCTACCACCCACTTGATCGGGCGTGGACATACTACCGCTTTTGTCAATGATTAATGTGTAGTCGCGATCGCTCATCATAATTTTCCTCTGATTGTTACCCTGTGGTTCTAGTCTAGCTACGAATTTGGCGATACCGTAGTATTTTTAGGTTTCGTATCAATTGATTATGTTACTCATTTGCTACTTAAAATAGCTATGCTTTACTTAGTTTTTGCGCTGATATCCGAAATACTGCCTTCCCTTTTAGGGTTGCCGAAGGCATCGCCATCCGTTAGTGGCTGGTACGCGATAACCATCTTGTTCTGCCGTGACTACAATTCTTTGGTGGTAAATTGAGACGACGCTTTTTTGACTGTGGCTTATATTAGGCAAGATGTAAGCTAAAAGTATAAAAGATATGAATTAACATCCTATGCAGCAGTCCACAAGAGGCAATTACCGGGATTTTTGGCGGCAGCTTGTTACGTTGGCTGCAATCTTTGGTGCTTTCGTTATCAACGTAGTATCAAACCTTTTTCCGCTCAATGGACTCAGCATAGGGGAAATTTCCAATACTTTGTTTAAAAATGTCCTGATTATCCCTGCCAATTACGCCTTTGCTATCTGGGGGCTGATTTACCTTGGATTGTTTGCTTTTGGGGTATACCAAGCTCTACCTAACCAACGAGATGAGCCTGATTTACGTAAGACAGGTTATCTGTTGGTGATTGCCTGTGTTGCTCAAAGTATCTGGGTGTATCTGTTTTTGTCTCGGCTTTTTGCTCTTTCTGTAATTGCAATGCTCTTGATTCTGTTGCCCCTAATTGGTGTTTATGTGCAATTAGAAATTGGCAAATCGCGTGTACCTCGGCTGAAAAAATGGTGTATTCACTTTCCGATTAGCATTTATCTAGGCTGGATTAGCGTGGCAACCATTGTTAACGTAGCGTGTGCTTTGTATTTTCAAGGGTGGAACGGTTGGGGGATTTCTGCTGTAATATGGACTCTCATCATGGTATTGATAGCAACAGCAGTTACAGCAGTTATTGTCATCCAGCGTCGAGACATAGCTTATACAGGAGTAACACTCTGGGCATTGGTGGCGATCGCACTTAAACATTTTGATAACTCAATGCTCAGAAATGCTGTGTTGTTTTTGGCAATTGTTCTAGCTTTGACTGCTACGATTCAAATAAGACTAAGCCGTACTTCTCACCAGTAGGCAAAAAGCCAATTCCTCGATAAACTGCTTGGGCTGCTTGGTTATAATGACCTGTAAATAAGATGGCACGTTTTACTCCCTGCGATCGCGCAAACATAGAAGTATCACTGTGTTGCAAGAGAAATTCTTCCAGCGATACTTCATCTCCAGGTTGCAGGGTTTTCAAAGTAGGCACAAAAAAACCCTGAGTCTTCAATTCAGTTTATTCAATAACCGGTTTTGGGAATAATAGCACTACTAGCTGTGAAGCTGGTTATACTATTCAACACCTATAAAGTTGAGAAAAGATTGGAGGGTAAAATGGTTTCTAATCAAAATGCAACTGATAACAATTGGAATTTAGACGAAAGTAGGACACTTATTCAGGCACTTATCAAAGATTTTTATAAGAATAATTTAAACAACTTTGCAGATCCAATCAAACAAGAAGGATTAATAGCAGCAGGGAAAGAGATATCTCAAATAATTATTCTATTTAATAGACTTCAAAAACTCATCAATAGAAACACGCCACAAAAAATTTGGTGGGACAAAATACCGAGAATAGTTATACCTGACAATAGGGATAAAATTCAAATAGAACTGACTGAACTCTGTAAAGCTTTAATTTTTGCCATAGAAGCTCTACGTGAATCATCATCGAATATCAATATTGCTCAAGCCATTAGATTTGATGTTGAACAAATTGTTTGCAAATATGAACATCCTGTAACCGGATTTATCATCAACCCATTTCTATCAGTCCACCGTTCACCATCAACGACGACTAAAGTAATTTTTGGACTAATAAGTGCCGTTTTTATATATGGAGGAATTACTTTTGCTTCTATCGCCGGACTTTGGATTTTCTCGGAAGCTGTTAATTTTTATAATAACAATAATTATAATATCAACAAGAAGGCATTACAAAATGAAATCAAAGATATACAAAGATATACGGATAAGCGGGTAGAGCAAATCCAAAACAACGCTGAGGAAGAAAATAAATCAGAAAACAGAAATTCTACTTCCGACAATGATGTTAATAAATCGAAACAAAGTAAAGAAGAAATTAAAGAGCTAGATATAATATCGCAAAAAAATGCAGAATTTAAGAGTACAGAGTTAACAACTCTAAATAGTAATCTAGCTGAATTAAATGCACAATATAGCAAAAGGCAATCTATAAATGCGAAGTCTAATGAATTTCTTCTCCAGCTAAGTTTAGCGATTTCGGCAGGAACATTAGGTAGTATTATCAGTATTTTAATCAGAATTGAAGAATTCCAAAAGAAGAAATATTCTGATCCACTAACTCCATTTCTTGTTGGTGCTTTTAAACCAATGATTGGAGGAGCATTTGCTGTTTTATTTTTAGCCCTAATTAACTCTGGAATAATATTAATGTTTGTTAATCCAAGTGTATTTAAGTTAAATCCTACTACCAATCCAGAATCATCTCAAGACCAACAAAGGTCTTTGATTTTTGTCATAGCATTCGTTGTTGGTTTTAGTGAAAGGCTTGCAAAGGATTTTATCGGCAAAGCAGAAGAAATAGCAGGTGCTAACCGAGAGAATTCTGAATCTAAACCAGTTGTTAATGAATTATTAAGTGATGTAGATAGTTCAAATATGTTGCAAAAACAAGTAGCTCATAATATAGTCGCTTCAAATATAATGCCAAATAAACTAGATAGTAGTGATTCGCTAAATGGTGCAGATGATTTAAACTCTGGTAGTAGCGATCGCTAATATGTAGTAATCCTATTTGATTTATAAATACCGCAAAGCTCAAGTCTCCCACTTATTAAAGAAGTCGGTGATCTTTTTGTTCGTAGATTCTGCCCGTGGAGAAGAGAAAGAGTAATATGTTTTGTATAAAAAATGTAGCATAAATAAACAGGCTGATAATACAGAAAAAAGTTGTTGTTTACCATAGCTAACGTTTAAAATAGGTATTCAAGTGGAGGAAATGAAAGCTTGAAACTGATATTGGTAGCTCCTAACTCTTTGTTGTGTGCAGCCTTTCAACAGCATTTTAATTACTTACCCAATGTAGAAATAGTGAATAACTATTTCGAGTGGTTGCCAGATTTTGATTGTATGGTCAGCCCTGCTAACTCTTTCGGAATGATGGATGGTGGCATAGATGCGGCAATTATCCGTTTTTTCGGTCATTCCTTAATGGCAAGAGTCCAGCAGCGCATTCTTGAAGATTATTTGGGTGAACAGCCTGTGGGAACATCAATGATTGTGGAAACAGGTCATTACAAGCATCCTTTTTTGGCTCATACACCTACCATGCGAGTTCCCATGATTATTGCTGGGACAGATATTCCTTATATTGCGATGTGGGCGATGCTGTTAGCAGTTCGCCAGCATAATCAACACGCTAGGCAAAAAATTAACACCATTGCCTGTCCTGGATTGGGTACAGGAATAGGACGAGTGCCATATACTGAAGCTGCTAGACAGATGGCCTTAGCTTACGATCATTTTCTCTATCCACCAAAGCATCTCAATTGCATAGTTGCAGCTGAAAGACAACTTCAGATATGGGAAGGAGGAGATTTTAGGTAAAGTTTAAAAAACGCCCTAGCGTATTATATTGCTAGGGCGATCGCTAATCTCAACTATATGGCAGATAAACGCTTTTATCACATTGGCTTTGGGCAAGATGATTTAGGTTCATCGCCTCCCACCATTGCCCTATTATCGGGCGATCCAGAGCGATCGCATCTAATTGCCCAAACTTATTTACAAGATGTGCGCGTGTTGTCAGAGAATCGCGGACTCAATAGCTATATAGGATACTTACCTAATGGTCGCATTATCTTATCAGCTACTAGTGGTATGGGTGCGCCTTCATTAAGTATTGTTGTTAATGAGTTGGTACAAGCAGGAATCCGGCAAATTATTCGCATTGGAACTTGTGGTTCCATTCAACCTTATATACAAATTGGTAGCGTTGTTATTAGTAATGCAGCATTGTGTCGCCAAGGTGCAGCTTGTGACATTGCACCTGTGGAGTATCCAGCCGCAGCCGATCCTTTTTTGACAGTTGCTTTAGTTAAAGCCGCACGAGAATTAAAGATTGAACATTACATAGGAATTACGGCATCAGTTGATACTTTTTACGAAGGACAAGAACGCACTGATTCAGCGAATCCAAATTTAATGCGATCGCTGCATGGCATTACAGAAGAATATCGGCGCTTGAATATCTTGAATTACGAAATGGAATGCGGCACACTATTCAAAATGGCAGGAGTATATAAATTTGCAGCCGCAGCTATTTGCGTGTAGTTGCTGGGCGTACTATTAGTGAAAATATCATTTTAGAACAAAGAGATATTGCTGTTAAAAATGCGATCGCAACTGCTGTAAATGCAGTAGCAGAACTTGATCTCAAATTATAAATTAATTTTCTTGTCAAAAATTGATTTTGGTAGCATTCCATGCACACCTTTTTGGGGACTATTTACAACTTGAGTGATGTGAAAATTCACAGTTAAACTACACAAAACATAAGCATTTTCTGGCGATAAATTCATGAAGCGTTCCAGAAAATCAATCATATTTTTTAGAGCTAATTCTAAAGCTTCATCTAAAGTTTGGGCAAAGCCCATTGTGATGATATGAGTTGGAGTTTCGGCAATTGGTGTTGTTAGTTGTAAATCCTTGCGAAGTTTGAGGGTAATTCTACCGTTCATGGAAGTTTCAATGGCGGTGACATTTACCTCACCATCTCCCTGTGCAGAATGCCCATCACCAATAGAAAATAATGCACCTGGTACGAAAATCGGCAAAAATAAACGAGAACCAGCTTGCAGTTCCCGGTTGTCGATATTACCGCCGTAAGAACCTGGTGGGACAGAAGTTCGAGAAGTTTCTGGAGTAGCTACACCAAGAATTCCAAAAAACGGTTTGAGGGGAATTTTTATGCCACTACCCGCCGGAAATTCTGCGATATTGTTTGCTAAATCTAGAGAATAAATCTCAACGCAGGTTGAGGAAACTGATGTGGTAAAGCTCCCCAACCTGAACGAATGGCATTAAAGCCACGGGTAAACTAGGTGCGATCGCATCTAATTGTACTTCTAAAACATCCCCTGGTTCGGCATCGCGCACATAAATCGGCCCTGTGAGTAAATGCGGCCCCCCAGCAACTTTGCGTTCTGGTAAAAGATTTTGGCAAATGTCGAGAAATTCTGGTGTGACAAATTCAGGTGGTGCTTTGTCATAAACGTAGTAACCAGTATAAGTTTCTACGTCAACCGTATCACCTGAATTAATAATGAGCGCTGGTTCTAGCAGATAGGAGAAACCACCCAAATGCACGGTTTTTTTGATGCTTTTAAAATATGGTGAGTCATCGCTGTTTTGTTTTTAATGACCGAAAGATTGAAAGAATTAGTTTGTCTCCCCTGCTTGCCGGAGCGCAACAGCGATGACTGTTTCACTCAGTCGAATTCCTCTGTTTATCATACGCTCAATAGCTTGCTGCATTAATACAGGATATCCTTCCTGTTTAGCACGTAATAAAATGCCAATAGAACCTGTAAGCGTAAGACCACTTAATCTAGCAATCCGTCTGCCAACAGTCTCATCAATACATACAGTTTGATTTGCAATGACATAGGCAAAATTATTCTTTCATAACGTAATTCCCTTACTCTACATTGTTAAGTAGTGAATCACCATACCGTGGAGCGTGAAAGTTTTTCAACTTCCGTCAAGCTTCAGATGAAAGGATGCCTACTAGTACTCGTACCAAATCTTCTAAACCTTCAGGAACACGATAAAGTTTAATGTCTTCTGTAATTAGTTTCTGTTGTCTATTGAGTATACCAAATTTCCAGTCATCTCCATTAGTAACTGCGCCAAATAAAATTGATGATTGTTCATCTAGAGTCTGCTCCAGAGCTATTAATTCTACTGCTAACTGTGTAAACCCTCTTCTAATATCTGATTGTTTGGCTTCAATCACCAATAGAGAGTTAGATTTATGTAAATAATAATCTAAAGTCCCTTTGAGCTTTTCATCCACATTAATTGGATACTCACTATATAATTGAGCTTTTGTCTGATCGCAAATTTCAGCAAGAATAGGAGCAATCATAAATTCTCTGATTGATATCTCAGCCGTTGGGTTAAAAAGCTTTATATTACGCTGCAAGTAATTTTGCAAAAATTCTAAATAGCTAATATCACCAAAGTATCTTGGTAATTCTAGCTCTGTGCGATCGTAGCTGTACTCAAACTCAGCTACTACATCTATTGTTGGGTTAGGTAACAAAAAATATTGACTAAAAGTGTAACTTTGCTCAGGTTTTAAAATTCTATATTTGCTCATTATTTCTATCGAGAATCAATTACACCGGAGATATTACGAATTACAATTAGGAATTAATAATTGATCTGATTATCTCAATAATTTGCTAAACTCCAACTTTAGGGATAGCAAATTAAGAACAATTTGAGCAGGGAATTGAGAGGGGGTTGCAGAGTGGCTGATGATGAACGCATAGTCAATGCACAACAGATAAATCCAAAAGATTTTTCATGGGGATTATGGCCTGTTGTGCCACTCTACCCTTATGGCAGGCGGCAGACAATCCGCAAAGAAATAGTAAAGGACACAATTTGGAATTTTGACCAAATTCAGGGCATTTTCTACGTTGTTGTGCCGATTCGCATGACTGTTGTTAAGCTCGAAGCTGGGGGTCTTCTCATCTATGCGCCTGTTGCACCAACCCCAGAATGTATCCGGCTTGTGAATGAGTTGGTGGCGGAACACGGTAACGTTAAGTACATTATCCTGCCAACTATCTCCGGCATAGAACATAAGGTATTCGTCGGCCCCTTCGCCAGATATTTTCCGACTGCACAGGTGTTTGTGGCTCCCCATCAGTGGAGTTTCCCGCTAAATCTCCCCCTTAGCTGGCTTGGTTTACCACCGAAACGAACTCAAGTACTTCCAGAAGATAGTAGCAAAACACCCTTTGCTGACGAGTTCGATTATGCAATGCTAGGCCCTATCGAGCTTGGCCCTGGTCGGTTTGCAGAAGTTGCTTTTTTTCATAAGCGATCGCATACTCTTTTAGTAACAGATTCTGTACTTTCTATCTCAGAAGATCCACCTGCGATCGCACTTTTAGATCCATATCCCTTACTATTCCATGCCAAGGATGATGCTACTGATATTGTTGCAGACATTCAGGCAAATCGCCGTAAGGGATGGGGGCGCATCTCGTTGTTTGCTTTGTACTTTCAACCAAAGGCACTAAATATCCGCCAATGGAGTCAGGTGTTCCAAGATGCCTTGAAAGCTCCAGAACGCTCAAGGAAAGCTTATTTTGGATTGTACCCTTTTAAATGGCATCCAGATTGGCAGCGATCGTTTGATGCTTTGCGAGGTGATGGGCGTTTGTTTGTCGCGCCAATTTTACAGACGCTGATTCTCAACCGCGCACCGAAAGAAACGATTGACTGGGCTGATAAAGTTGCAAGTTGGGACTTCGAGTGGATTATTCCTTGTCACTTTGATTCACCGATTAAAGCCAAGCCGCATCAGTTTCGCCAAGCTTTCTCTTTTTTAGAAAAGCAGCCTGCTGTCAGTGCGGGTTTGTTCAGCAGTAGGAGCTATCCTTTGCCAGAGGAGGATTTTAAACTACTTAAAGAAATCGATGCAGGTTTAAATAAGTTTGGGATTGTGCCAGCAGCAAAGGAGAAAGTGTAGGGCGTGAGTTTGTTTTTCGGCTCAAACCCAGTTGTGGTAATAATGATGGCTATATAATCACTTTTTCATCAAAGGAACGGTAGAGCCAGCAAAGTGAATTTCTTTAGCAGCGTTAAGTCCAGATTCTAATGCTCCTTGAAGCCAGCCCCTGGTCTTAGAAGTATGCTCTCCAGCGAAATAAATCTTTCCTTCTGACTTCCCTAATTCTGAAATAGTTTTTTCTCCTGTTCATCTGTTGGATAGGCCCAGCCTCCTTTTGACCAAGATATCTTTTGTCCATGAATAAAAGTGCGATCGCACAGAGTAATTACTTACCCCAGGCAAAAACTTTTCCCAATGCTGGAGTAATTTTTTCTGTTGAGCTTCGCCCTCAAAAGCATCCATCTCAAGAGCTTTTTCTCCTTTAAGATAAGCATGAAGAATACCTGTCTTTTCAGGTTTATCCCAAGTAGTATGCCACAGTTCTTCATCCTTGAAAAATCCCCAGCCATTTAAGTTATCTTTTTCCCAGAAGCGATTAGGAAATTTAACAAAGCCACGGGTTGCTGCTCGATAGTTATATCCTCCTGCCGCAGCCTGTTTTTTTGCTGGAGATAGCTCAGGTGAAAAAGTAATTTGATTTAAAACAGTTAACGGGACAGTACACAACACACAATCAGCAAGATATCGTTGCCCTGATAAGCACGATACTTCAACACCATTAGATGTTTGTACAATCCCAGCAACAGGCTCATCAAGTTTAATTTTTCTAGTCAATGCTTGGGCAAATGCTTGGGGAAGTAGATCAAATCCATCCGTCAGTTTTTGAATCTCTTGGGCACGCATTTGTGGTTGATTTTGAAATAGTTCTTTCGCTGCGACTAATAAAGGTTTTCCGTCTTTCATCGTCAGATATTTCCCATCTGTCGGCGCAAACTGTGAAAGTCTTAAACCAAAATGTTTGATGTAACCAAGGGTTAAATGATGATTGGGTGGGATTCTGGCCGCTCCAAGTTCTACTAAATCCTCTCCTTGGAAGGCTCCTCGCAGGGTTAACACTCTACCACCGACACGTTTCCTTGCTTCTAAAACGGTGACATCATGACCAACTGCCGTTAATTCATACGCTGCCACTAAACCGGCAATCCCTGCACCGACAATAAGCACCTTTTGACGCGGTAATCCTTTGGGCAAAGCGCCGGGGGAAGGTGGTTTTTGGGCTTGTACTTGATCGTAGGTGATAGTTGCGGCGATCGCGAGAGTACTCCGCAATAAAAACTGACGGCGATTTAGGTTGAACATGGATGCGGAACTAGTGATTGGGGAAGGATAGCAATTTAGGGTATTCTTAATTTCTTGGCTAAATAAAGCTACAAGTGTACAGAATAGGATTCCAGATTGAATATAGCAGTGTGAGTAGATTTACGATAGTAATTCGTTTAAGCAAGTCTTAACGTTTAATTCCCTTAAACCTTTCTTGCGCCGCCTGAAATGCTTCTTGCATCACCAATTGAATTTTCTGGGGATCGGGTTTCTTACCTCCCATTAAATCACCAAAGTAAACGCAAGCTGCTTCCCCTAACGCCCAGGTGTAGGCGGCTGCCCAAGATGCTGCGATCGCACTACCAAAACCTGGTATAAATTTAATTAACTCTCGTGCAATTGCCTGTGCTAAAAAACCACCTGCGATCGCACTCACAACTCCTCCCGCCTGTGATGGTGTAATTGTCTGCCCATATAATTTACCCAACAGACCCACCATTGATACTTGCAAGGCAGTGAGTACTGGCATTGTGGCAAATGGCAGAGGTACAGCCGCAAGAGTGGCAGACATAATCGAAAATGGCAAAATATAACGGCGTGCAGCATCTCGATAAAGATTACCAAGTTGCTTCCCTGCTTCTTCTTGATCTAATAGTTGATAAATCGCCTGTGCTTCTGCTTCTGGGAGTAGTTCTGCTAAAGAATCTCGCAATGCTTCTAAGCCATAAAATACCGGATTATAGCCATCTTCTTCTAGGGTAAAGTCAATGAGTACAGAGCGGTCAGTTATTTCTGCAAAGGCTTGCTGCATTGCGACAAATGCGCGGTTGATTTCTTGATAATCTGGTGGATAGGCAGAATGATCGACGGTATCGGTAGGATAAACCTCGTGCAAGCAAGTAACTACCAGCAAACAGGGAATATTTGGATACTGCTGGCGCAACTGTTGAGCAATTTGTCGTAGCGTGTCAGTTGCAAAATCATTAATTTTGACGGTGAGAAGCAAGATTCTAGCGGAACGAGTTTCCTTTTTTAAATCGCCAACTAACTCTTGAATGATTAATTGAGTATCTTGTTTAACATCACCCAACCCTACCGTATCAGTAAAAATCAGTAACGGCAGGTCATTGGAAGGATAGGCATAGCGCTGGGTATGTTGCGTGTGAGGACGAAATCCCTGACCGACAATTTCGGCAGAAACTCCCGTCAATCCCCGGACAATTGAACTTTTTCCAGCTTGGGGTTACCAATCAGCAGCGCTTCAGTGGTTGGCAGTTCGGCTCGAATTTTCTCTAAAATCTCGGCAACCTGAGTTTCGCTCACACTAAACCATCCAACAAGCGTCTGTGCCACTTGTTCTACGGGTAAGAGTTGCGCTAGATGTGTTGTTGCTTTGTTCCAGACACCGCCAATGCGGTTTGTCCACGAATCATCGACCGATTTGGTAGTTGCCCCATCAGTCGGTTCAGTCAATTGCTGAGAATCAGTTGACGGTGAGTCAGCATCACGTTGCTCAGTCATTTCTATCTAAACGTAGAAGACCCTTTTACTCATCTTATAGCGATTCTCAAAGGGATAACTAGTACCGTTAGTATTGTTATCAACCTGGAGAATTGCCTTTTGAGGTAGCGGTGTCTCACACTCCTAGACGAATCGTCGTAGAAAAATGTAGCACAGGTAATTATTGCATCGACTAGTAATGCTATTGCATTGACTTGCAATGCCAGTGTATCGACTTGCAATGCCATTGCATCAACTTGCAATGCCATTGCATCAACTTGCAATGCTATTGCATCAACTTGCAATGCCATTGCATCGACTTGCAATGCCATTGCATCGACTTGCAATGCTATTGCATCGACTTGCAATGCTATTGCATCAACTTGCAATGCTATTGTTTCAGCAATGCTTGTGGTAAATCCTTACCTGGGCTAGTGAAGAATTACATCAAGGGGTCTGAAACTAATTATTTTTGTGAATCCACACGCTGATAAATTTGTACAGTGCTTAAGATTTAGATAGTCTTCAATAGTTGAATAAGTGATGTTTGCAAGCCAATTAAAAGGGAAATTGGTGACTCAAAAGAGTGAATAAACTATGCCGAAAGCTGCAACTATCGGCAAATTATTTGTTTGTGTCCTTAAACAGCACTAACCCGATTATTGACAACTGAAGTTACTCCAAAAATCGATTCAGGTAAGAAAAAGTTATGGCAAATATCATTGGAACCGAAGGTAACGATACCTTACAAGGCATTACCGATTACGAGTTAGACACCCTAACTGGTGGAGGGGGCAAGGATATATTTGTTTACAACGTTAACAACGGAACTGAACAGCCAGACATAATCACTGATTTTGGTGGCATCGGTAAAGGCACAAATCCCTCAGCAACAGTCATTGCTGAAGTCGATACCATCAAATTTGTTGGTGGTGGGTTGACTGCACAAAATCTGGTACTCACCCAGAATGGCACAAACTTGGAAATCGGCTTTGAAGGGATAGGAGGTTATAAAGTTGGATCTCGTCAATTTCAAAAGATAACTAAAGTCATCCTGCAAAACTTTGCTTTGGAAAATCTAGATAACCTCACCAAATCTACTGGAGCCACTCTAAACTCAGGCAATATTCTATTTAATGGGCAAAGCAGTATTCAAGACAGCTTTGATGTCTTCAATGCTAACTCCACTCAAAGCAGTGTCTTTAGAAAAAACACAGTCACCTTCCTCAACGACCTGGACAACAATGTTAACGGTTTTGACAACTCAGATGATGTTATCAACGGTCAAGGAGGTGACGACATCATCAACGGCTTAAGTGGTAACGACTTGCTGCGGGGTGGTACTGGCAACGATACTCTCATTGGTGGTGTGGGCGATGATACTCTTGTTGCTGGTACGAGGAGTGACTTCAATGTTAACAATTCAGAAGGGGATGACCTGCTCGATGGAGGCGATGGTAATGATACTCTCTTCGCCTCTGGCTACCAGTACTACCCTCTATTGTACTTAGAAGGCTACGACTTCCGGTCTAAAGGGAATAACACTCTCAACGGTGGTGCTGGTGATGATACCTTGAGTGCTAGCGGTTCAACAGGCGATAGCCTGCTTATTGGTGGCGATGGCAACGATTCCCTAAACATCTCTGGTTATTCCCAATTACTTTACCTCGAGGACGACTTCAACTCTGTATCGTCTGGCAATAACACTCTCAACGGTGGTGCTGGTGACGATACCTTGAGTGCTAGCGGTTCAAAAGGCGATAATTTACTGTCTGGGGGCAATGGTAATGATTCTGTCTCCATCTCTGGCGGAGAAGATTATAGCTCTAATGAAGACTTTTTCTCTTTCTCTGACTCTCGCTCATCTGGCAATAACACCCTCAACGGTGGTGCTGGTGATGATACCTTGAGTGCTAGTGGTTCAAAAGGCAATAACCTGCTTTTTGGAGGGGATGGCAATGATTCTGTCTCCATCTCTGGCGATTTGAATACATATAATATCCGGTATTATGGTGGCTCTAACAACGAGTCTCGCTCTTTTGGCAATAACACGCTCAACGGTGGTGCTGGTAACGATAACTTGAGTGCTGGTGGTTCAACAGGCGATAACCTGCTGTCTGGTGGCGATGGCAATGATACTCTCTCCGTCTCTGGCTACTACAGCCAACAGATAAGAGACGGAAACGAGGATTTTTACCAGCTTCCCAGTGACTCTAATTCCACAAACAACTCTCGCTCTTCTGGCAATAACACGCTCAATGGTGGCGCTGGCGATGATAACTTGAGCGCTATTGGTTCAACAGGCGATAATTTACTCTCTGGTGGTGATGGCAATGATTCTCTTTCCATCTCTGGCTATGATGATTCTAGCTCCTACTCTGAGTATGCCAACGACCAGCTCATCGACACCTACTACAACGAGTACAACTCTCGCTCTTTTGGCAATAACACGCTCAACGGTGGTGCTGGTAACGATTCTTTGAATGTTGACTCTTCATTAGGCGATAATCTACTCGACGGTGGTGATGGCAATGATACCCTCACAGCGTCTGGGGCTTCTGGTAATAACATTCTCAAAGGTGGCAGTGGCGATGATATCCTCACAGGTGGCAAAGGTAATGATAGCCTTTATGGAGGAAGTGGTAGTGATACCTTTGTTTTCAGTAGTTTCAATGAAGGACTTGATACTATTTATGGCTTCAAAACCACTAATGAAGTAATTCAGGTGTCGTCTGCTGGTTTTGGCGGCGGTTTCTCAGCAGGTGTACTCTTAGCCAATCAATTTACACTTGGAACATCTGCAACCACTAGCACTGAAAGATTTATTTACAACTCCACTACAGGTGCATTGTTCTTTGACCAGGATGGTAGTGCAAGTGCATTTACTCAGGTACAATTTGGTTTAGTTACTGCTGGCTTGTCATTAAACAACAGCAATTTTGTTGTTGTTTAATGATAATAGGACTTACGCATTGACAGAAAAGCCGAAATGACAGGTATGCTTTTCAAAGCTTTTAGCTAAATTTTTCAACTATCTTTTTGCGATCGCAACTAATAAAGGGTGGTTTGGAAAAGGCTGAAACGACCTATTTACGTTAATACACAAGATCATTCGTTTGTACAGTGCGTAAGTCCTAGATAATTAGGGTTCCATCCCTGGGTAGCACGCAAGATCATAAATTTTAAAAGTGCGAGGTGTGGTAAATGATGCAGGATTTTTTGACTAATTTATCAAATCAGCGATCGCTTTCACCAATGCATCTGGATCTACTGGTTTAGAAATATGCATTTGAAATCCGGCTGCTAATGCTTGCTGCTGATTCATTTCGCCTGCATAAGCTGTGAGAGCGATCGCTGGTACGTCTCCTCCTTGCCCTGGCGATCGCGATCGCACTTCACGCATCAGCATATAACCGTCTGTTTTTGGCATTCCAATATCACTAATTAAAATATCTGGAATGGACTCAGACAGCGCTTGTAATGCTTCCTCTGCTGATGCTACGGCGGTTACTTGTACACCGTAGTCTTGCAAAATAAAGGTAATTAAGTCGCGGATATCTGGCTCATCGTCTACTACCAAAATTTGAGTGTCTGAGGGGAGTGGGGAATCAGGCGCACAAGATGAAGATTCATTTTCTTCATGCCGAAGCTGTTCACTTCTGACCAAAAGCGGTAGCTCAACAGTGAAGGTTGCACCCAATTCTTCTCCAGAACTTTCGGCTTGAACAATTCCCCCATGCATCTCTACAACTTTACGCACGATCGCTAATCCTAAACCTAATCCACCAAATGTCCGCGTAATTGTGCCATCAGCTTGGCGAAAGTAATCGAACACATAAGGCAAAAACTCTGGGCTAATTCCCTTACCTGTATCGCTGACCTGAATCTGAGCTTGGTTCCCAACTTCCATGAGTCGAATTTCTACCCGTCCGCCTGCTGGTGTAAATTTTACTGCATTGGAGAGCAAATTCCACACAACTTGTTGAAGCCGATTAGGGTCGCCCATCACTTGTCCCAACCTGGGATCAAATATGGTCTGAATTTGAATTGATTTGGCTTGTGCTGCTAGTTGTACTGTCTCTAGTGCTGCTTCAACTACCATTACCAAGCTCACTGGACAAATATTCAAGTTTAATTTTCCTTGAAGAATGCGAGACACATCCAACAAATCTTCAATTAGCTGAGTTTGTAACTTGGCGTTGCGTTCAATGGTTTCCAAGGCGCGGTTAGTGGTTTTTTCATCAAAATTGCGAGTTCGCAGCATTTTCGACCATCCCAGGATGGAGTTGAGTGGGGTTCGCAGTTCATGGGAGAGAACCGCCAGAAACTCATCTTTGATTTTGTTGGCAATTTCTGCTTGTTGCCGTGCTGTTCGTTCTCGTTGGAGTAAATTACTGCATTCTTTCTCAAATGATTTGCGCTGAGTAATATCCAGTAAGAAAGCAACACCATTATCTTTGGAGTCATCCAGTAAGGCTATCCCCAAAACAATTGGTACTCGCTTCCCGTTGCGCTGGACGTACTCTTTCTCATAAACTCTGGAAACTCCAGTGGCTTGCACTTCCAAAAGGGCGCGATCGTCTAAATGCTTATACTCGGCAGGAGTAAGTTCTCTCCAATTAATTCTACCTAAAGTGGCAAACTCATCACGAGTGTAGCCAGTTAGTTGAAGAAAGGCATCATTAGCATCAACAATAAAGCCATCCAGATTCCAAAAAGCGACACCGATTAAGTTAGATTCAAACAAACGCCGAAATCGCGCTTCACTTTCACGCAATGATTTTTCTGCCCGTTTGTGTTCTGTAATATCACGAGAAACAGTAATTACGCCTTCAATATTTTGATTGGAATTCCGTAATGGTGTGAGGATGTATTCATAATAATGCACCCCATCAGCAGTAACATATTTACACTCATCCTTGATTGGCTGCCCAGTTTTCATGACAGCTTGTCGTTGATTATCTACCTGTTCTATAAGATCTGCGGGTACATCCAGGTCTTGCAAAGTTTTTCCGACAAGATCCTGGGTCTTAAAGCCTAATACGGTAGCTGCATCATGACTGACAAACTGATAGCAACCTCTACGATTAAAGATGTAAATGTGATCAACCGAGGCGGTGAGGATGGCATTTAAAATATTTGCCTGTTCTTGGACTTGGGTTGTAAGTTCACGAGTACTTTCTACTGCTTGCTTGCACACAGTAGTTTCCATACAAACCCCGATCATTCGCACCGGTTTTCCTTGGTCGTTATAGATAAATTTTCCCTTGGCAGAAATCCAATGTACACTTTGGTCTGAGCGAATTATGCGAAATTCATCGTTATAGTCAGTCTTTTGTGCCAAAGCGTGGACAATCCCTTGCATTACAGATTGCCTATCTTCAGGATGAACGCACTTTTGAAAGGTTTCGTAAGGGCCGTCAAAACTACCAGGAAGCACACCAAAAAGCACTTGATAATTCTCAGACCAGATGGCTTTATTGGTAACAACATTCCAATCCCACAAGCCCATCTGGGAAAACTCTAGAGCTAGCTTGAGCCTTTTTTCACTCTCCCCCAGAAAGACTTCTACCTGCTGCCTCTGGGCAATTTCTTGTTGGAGTTGCTGTAAAATTACTGTCACATCTGTAGGCAGATTGAAGGCTGTAGATGTTGCCTGTTCAAAATGCCATTTTTTTACATCATACTCACCAACTTGAATCTGGGTATTTTGTGCTGCTATAGCCAGTTTTGTTTCTAGTTGTATTAATTGATCCTCAAGTGCTGCTTGCCTTTGTTGATAATATATTTCTGATTGCTCTAACTCAGCTACACGCTGACGTAAAACTGCTAATTCATCAGTTAATTTAAAGTTAATTTTATCAACATTTGGCATCTTGCACACTGCTCAAAACTCCAACAATCAATATTGATTTCAAGAGTAAATATCATCTATTTTTATAAGTATGGATTTTTAAACTAACAAATGCAATCCATCAAAAGGCACATAAACAACTGAAAATTCAAAATTCAAAAATTTAAAACTAAGTTCAAATAACCGTAGAAGTGCGGGCATCACAGCTTAATATATGTAAGTTAAATTTAGAACAGCTTAAGAGCCAATTTAATTAATTTTGTCGCAACATAATAAAGGTGCTAGTTATCAGAATTCAGTTGGGTATTCTGTACTACTGGCGAATAGCGCAGCATTAGCGAGTCCGCGCACTCTTGCAAAAAAGCAAACTAGGTGCAGCGTGTCGTCAAGAGCATTTTAATTCTCAATTTGAAATAATTCTTAAAATCGTGTAACAAAATTTTATTTTTATCTACTTAATCTTAAGAGCTAAATTTATTTCTTTAGACGCATGAAAGCTGCACCAATCAATAATCCTACAACTTGCCCCCAGAAGACAGCACCCGATTGATTTACACCAACGGGGGGAATGTTTAAACTGCCGATACCATAAAATAATTGTTGTCCAAACCACCAAAATATATAGAAAAAGGCTGGAACTTCGATGGGAATATACAAAATTATTAGCGGCAAAATTGTGTCAATTTTAGCTTTAGGAAACTTCATAATATACACTCCTAAAACAGCTGCGATCGCACCATTGCCCCCAATCAATGGTACTGTCAAACTAGGTTCAGCCAGAATTTGTACTAAAGATGCGATCGCACCAGTAGCCAGATAAAATCCTAGATAGCGTCCATGCCCGAGAATATTTTCTACAGTTTTTCCAAAAACCCACAAAAATAGTAGGTTTCCTAATATTTGACTAAAACTGCCGTGCAGAAATATTCCCAAAAGTAGTGAGAATGCTCGCCAAATTACAATTATCCAAGCAGCAGAGTTGTTAAAAAAGAGTGCATTTGTAATTGCCCCACTAATCTGCGCTGGAATCACACCCCAACTATTGATAAAATATCCTAATTCACCACTAAATTCTAGTCTAAGTTCCCATAAAAAGACGGCAATATTAATGCCAATTAACCAATAATTAATAATTGGCTTACTCCGACAACGAATATTATCACCAATAGGAATCATATAAATTAGTCATTAGTCATTAGTCATTAGTTATTTTATTATTTATTCTCCCCCTGCCTCCCTTACCTCCCCTGCCTCCCCTGCCCCCTGCCCCCTGCCCCCCTACTCCCCCTTAACGTGTGGCAAGATTGAAATCAGATCGCATCGCACTTAACTAGGTAAACGAGATGCTGGGAAACACACTTGTAGGAAGATACCAAATTATTAGTAACTTAGGAGGTGGGGGTTTTGGTGAAACTTTTGTGGCTTGCGATACCCAATTACCCGGTTCACCCCCATGTGTTGTTAAGAAACTTAAACCCCAGGCAACTGATGCCGTAACTTTGGAGACAGCTAGGCGTTTATTTGATACGGAAGCACAAGTTCTGTATAAATTAGGAACTCACGATCGCATTCCCCAACTTTTAGCTTACTTTGAGGATAATGCCGAATTCTATCTCGTACAGGAATTAATCGAAGGTCATGATCTGAGTGAAGAATTAACATCAGGAAAAACCCTAAGTCAAGAGCAAGTAATTTCGCTTTTACAAGAACTTTTGACAATTTTAGAATTTGTCCATCAACAGAATGTAATTCACCGTGATGTTAATCCTCGAAATATCCTCAGACGAAAACCAGATGGCAAATTAATCTTAATTGATTTTGGTGCAGTTAAACAAATTGCCACTCAAGTTATTACACCGCAAGGTCAAACTATAGCAACAGTAGCTATAGGTACGCCTGGATACATCCCTGGAGAACAAGCTCATGGTACGCCCAAATTAAGCAGTGATATCTATGCTGCGGGAATAATTGCTATTCAGGCTCTCACTGGATTATCACCAGAGGAAATAGCAAAAGATGCTGATACTAACGAAATTATCTGGCAAGATAAAGCGACGGTAACGCCAGAATTTGCCCAATTCTTAGATAAAATGGTGTGCTACGACTTTCGGCAACGTTATCCTTCGGCAACGGTAGCATTACAAGCCCTGAAAGAGTTAACACAACCACCTGACCAAACAATAGCATTAACTCCTATTTCTCCACCAAAAAATATAAGTAAACCTCAACCGAAAAAAGGTATATTAGGGAAAATTCTACTAACGATATTTTTTATTGGTGTTAGCGGAGTAGCATCAATATTTATTTTGAATCACATGAATTCAAATAATGCCATAGAATTATCTAAACAAGGAAATACGCTTTTTGATTTACAACGCTATCCAGACGCGCTAGCAGTATATGAAAAAGCCGTTAATATCCGCCCAGATTATGCTCAAGGCTGGAATGGTCAAGGCAAAACGCTGTATAAATTAAAAAAATACAAAGATTCTTTAGCAGCGTATGATAGAGCAATTCAAATTCAGCCAGATTACTTTGAAGCTTGGAGCGGACGAGGCTTTGTGTTGGGAAGTTTACGCCAATATCAAGAAGCGATCGCGTCTTTTGACAAAGCCTTACAATTAAATAATGATAACTCAGAAGTCTGGAATGCTAAGGGTGAAGCTTTCAGTAATTTAAACCAATATGACCAAGCAATTAAATCTTACGATAAGGCGATTGAACTCAAACCAGATAATTATGAAGCTTGGTACAAAAAAGGATTAGCTTTACAAAATTCTCAGCGATATGAAGAAGCGATCGCAGCATACCAAAAAGTCGCCGATTTAAAACCAGACTATGAGCAAGCTTGGTATAATCAGGGGAATTCATTAGTAAATTTGCAACGCTACCAAGATGCCTTCACCGCTTATGACAAAGCTGTGCAATACCAGTCAAATTATTATCAAGCTTGGTTGTCAAGGGGTAATGTCCTGTTAAATTTACGACGTTATCCAGAAGCAATTGAATCTTTTAATCAAGTAATTAAATACAATCCTAGTAACTATCAGGCATGGTATAATTTGGGTTGGTCGCTGCATCAAAGTCAACGCTATGAAGAAGCAATAAAAGCTTATAGTAGAGCAGCAAAAATTAAGCCGAATGACTATCAAGTCTGGTATAATCTGGGGAATTCACAATATATATTGCAGAAATACGAAGATGCGATCGCGTCTTATAATAAGGCAGTTCGTTATAAACCAGACCATTCCGAAAGCTGGTATAGCAGGGGTAATGCGCTATTAAATTTGAAACGGTTTCAAGATGCGATCGCCTCTTACGATCAAGCAATAAAATACAAGTCTAATTACCAACAAGCAATCGACGGTCGCAACCAAGCCCAGATTCAACTGCAAGGCGAGAAACCAAAGCCTATAATCGTGCCAATTATCCCAGATCCTAATCCTACGAATCCACCGCAGACGACACCCTAGTGCCGCAGGGCGGAAGTCAAAAGTCAAAAGTTTTGTATATCAAGGCTTTTGCAAGTTTTAAACTAGTAGCTTGATTTCCGCCGCACTGTACTAGTAATTGACCAATCCAAAAATGAAAAATTTACCAAGGCATGATTGTGCCTTGCATAGTAAATGCCATTTTTTTCTTTATGATGCGGCAGTTTTTCGTTAATTTTTCTAAAGAAATAGAAAAAATAGCACAACTTGATGGCTTAAATACCTTTGGAATTTTCCGATATGAATTTTTCGATATATTGTCTTAGCCTTTAGCAAAAGCATCACTAGCAGCGCAGCCAGTTTTTGGGTTCATGGGGGGTTGGAATAATTTTTTACTGCCTATAATTATCCTATTTGGGGCAGAAATGTTTACCCTCCCTTGGGGGATGAACCCCTTTACACGTCAATACATCAGCCATTGGAAGTACATTATGGCGGCTTCTATAATCTTCACTTTGCCGACTTTAGGTATTTACGCCTTTTTTAATCGTTACTTTATTCAAAACATCCCCTTTACCGGGGGGAAAAGTTAATAGGCATAGGGCATTGGAAAACTCTTTCCTTCTTCCTTATTCCCCACTCCCCATCCCAAACAGTATTTTGGGCAACAAATTGCACTCCTAACGTGATATTGGTATTACAGAGACTCAATCTCTATCTATCAGTTAATAAGCATTATGGGTTTTGCAGACCTATCGATCGCAGAGATAGCAGCCGACTACAGCATTCCTGTAGAAAAAGTGTTTTCTCTGTGCAACCAACTGGGAATCGCCTACAAACACCAAAAGACCCGTTTGGCGTTAGAAGATGCAAAGGCAATTATTTCCCAAATATCGTCTGAAATACGCCCAAAAGGTACTAGCGACTCGCTGGGTGACAACGAAGCCACCTGAAGGGTTATCATCGGCTTTGGCTAATCACTGATACCTAATGACAAAAAACAATGAGTCATTAGCAATTAGCAGCTTGGAGATTGAGAATCGCGTTCTTAGCTGTGTTGAGCGTCAAAATTTTTGAGGGGAAACATGTTTAGAAGACTAATTGGCGTTGTGGTGGTTACTGTTTTACTCTCGTTTCAGTTGCTTGTCGGTAGCGCGACAGCAGTGGAACTGGACAAAGCTACCCGAACAGTGCCATTAAATACTCAAGGTGAGACAACCGTACTCAGCCTTAAACAAGTCAAAGAAGGCAAACGCTTATTTAATTACGCTTGCGCCCAATGTCATGCGGGGGGAGTTACCAAAACAAACCAGAACGTAGGACTCACACCAGACGATCTGGCACTGGCAACACCTAACCGTAACAACATTGAAGGCTTGGTAGATTACCTGAAAAACCCCACCACTTACGACGGGGAAGAAGAGATTTCCGAAATACACCCCAGCATCAAAAGTGCAGATATTTTCACAGCAATGCGAAATCTGACGGATGAGGACTTGGAGGCGATCGCCGGTCATATTCTCTTACAACCTAAAATCGTTGGCACTAAGTGGGGAGGCGGGAAAATCTATTACTAAATCCTGGAACTGAATCATTGGGAATAGGGAATAGGGCATTGGGAAGAATTCATTCTCAATTCTCCATTCCCCATTCCCTAGTTTTCACCGAAGTTTGGCTGCTTCGGTTCTCACAAGGGCACAAAAAATTTTTGAAAAGTCAAAATATTCCTAAAGTAAAAAGAAAAATATCTTATTTTACTTTTACCTTTATTGGCAGGCATTTTGTGCTATGTCAGTCTAGTATTTATTACTATTTGCACAACTTTTTGCAATAAATTGCTCCTCATTCTTAAAAAAAAATTTATCTATGACAGATTGTCATATTTGGCGTTGATTTTATTTAAAATGAGAAAGGGAAAAAATTATATGTTGGGAGAGAGGTATGAAATTAATTTCGGCAAGCTTGCGACGCCTTAGTTTAGCTGTGTTGACAATCCTTTTAGTTGTTAGCAGCTTTGCTGTTTTTACTCCCAGTGCTTCGGCTGAAACCTACAAGGTGAAATTGGGTAGCGATAAAGGAATGCTGGCTTTTGAACCGAAAAAGTTGACCATTAAACCAGGCGACACGGTTGAATGGGTGAACAATAAAGTTCCTCCCCATAATGTTGTGTTTGATCCTGCCAAGAACCCGACCAAGGATGCCACTTTAGCAAAATCTCTATCTCATAAGAATTTGCTGATGAGTGCTGGTCAAAAGGAAGCAACTATCTTCCCCGCAGACGCACCTGCTGGTGACTACACTTTCTACTGCGAACCCCACCGTGGTGCTGGCATGGTTGGTACAATCACTGTCGAAGGCTAAGAACATCGCCATTGACAACAAGATAATTTCTCAATGAAATTAGTTCATAGCGACACGCTACACTCCTAAGAGTGACGCACAAAATTCATGAAATGGCGGTAATGAGTCCCATCATCTCCTAAGACGCTAAACAACCTGTAGCGATGGAAGGATGAACTCGTTACCGCCAATTTTGATCAAATTTGACTTAATCGGAGATTAATCGCGTTTATACTCTTGCTGGAGGCTTGTTGCGAGGAAATTTTCTTGAGAATACTTTTATTAATCCTACTGTCAGCGATCGCTTTATTCAAATTGACATTCATTAGTCCAGCACTAGCTGCCGAAACATCTAACGGTGCTAAAATTTTCGAGGCTAACTGTGCCTCTTGCCATATAGGTGGCGGCAACATCCTGATTAGCCAGAAAACCTTGAAAAAGGAAGCATTGTCAAAGTATCTAGAAAATTATGATAGCGAATCAATCCAGGCGATTATTCATCAAGTGCAAAATGGCAAAAATGCCATGCCTGCCTTTAAAGGCAAGTTAAGCTCTGAGGAGATTCTGGAGGTTGCTGCTTATGTTTTTCAAAATGCAGAACATGGTTGGTAAAATAGGGTAGCACAGATGTGCTACCCTACTTTTTATTTATTAATCCAAAATCACCCATTGGTGATTATTTCTCTGGATTGGACTTTTGTCTGTTTTCCTTCACTTGGCGTAACCGTTCTACTAATTTTTGATCGGATTCCGCAGAAGGTGTAGGCTGACTCTTATTCACTCTGGGTAGCAATAACGGTTCGGGAGTAGTAGCTGCCGATGAAGGCGTGGGCTGGTTATTTCTGATTCGCAGTTCAGATAATGGTTTAGAAGTAACTGCTGGTGAGGGGATAGGTTGACTGCTATTGACTCCCGGTATAGATAATGGTTTGAGACTATCTGTCGGTGAAGGCGTAGGCTGGTTATTTCTGATTCGCAGTTCAGATAATGGTTTGAGACTATCTGCGGGTAAAGACTTAGGCTGGTTATTTCTGATTCGCAAATCAGGTAATGCTGCTGGTGAGGGGATAAGCTGATTGTTATTTATTGCCGGTGCAGATAATAACGAGGGCTTTTGCTCTTGAGTAGTAGCTGTACTATTGCTACCGTTGTTTTGGAAAAGGAGATTAAATGGATAGGAACTAATCTGTTTATCTCCCTTGGGGGATTGCTTGTTGAAATATTCTCTTGCTTGTGATTGCAATTCCGGTGAGACTAGCTTGTCTTGAAACTTAATATCTAAGACCTTACCATCGGGATCTACCACCAATACACCCAAAACAGCACCTTGAAGATTCGGTTTATCCGTGGGTAATGTTTGGCGGATAACTGGTTTTTGTTGAGCGTTGGGGTATTGTTGCTGGACTTCTTTTCTCAGGTTGGCGTAGGAGTCTAGCTGTGTGTAAATGCTTTGCGGCTTGTTGTTAGACATTGCCAGTTGACTTTCCCTCGCCGATAAATCGCCTATCTGGGATGTGCCTCCCCTGGTTCCAATTAAAGTATTCCCACTCCTTGGAGCTTGTTTTAGAGAACTTATCAGCTGGTTTTGCGGAATTCTAGACGCATCATTAATCGGTTGCGTCATTTGTGAAGTTGTATTTACCTGCGCTGTTGCAATAGGGGCAGTATCAGATAAGTTGGGAGATTGGGAATTTTGCAGAATCTCATCAGGTATTTTCTGCGACTGCAATTCTGGCAACCTATTTACATCCAAAGGCTTAGGTGGCTCGTATTGGCTGGCAGTGTTATTTACAGGGGAAATTGAAGGAGAAAATTTAGGGCTAGTATTAAATTTAGAATTGTCAAATTTAGATGCGTCAAACCGCAAATTATTACTAGGAATCATCCGCAAAGACTGCCTTGGAGGCAAGGAGGAAACCCGATAGTTATTTGATGATGGGGGGAGTGGAGGCAGTACCAACTGGCTGGATGGCGGTGGCGCTAAAGGTGATAATCCAGCTTGGGTGCTAAAGTTCGGAGCAGAAAGCGGGGCTATTGGAGGAAGTTGTTGTAAACCAATTTGGGGTGTGGTTTGTGGTAAACGGTTTTGGTCGGCTTGGCTCAATTCCAAAAGTCCGACTGTTTTGGATGATGCTGTTTCTTTAGGCTTGTTAGAATCCACAGGCATTAATGGCACAATCATGGCGATCGCACCGTGAATACCAAGGGAAGCTATAGCTGCTATCCCAATTGGTTGGCTTAAGATTTCTGGTATATTTTTCAGCAGGGAGACGTAAGACATAGCTGTTATCGTTCACTCACTCAGTTGCAGTTGACTAGCGATTTTCTCTTTCCGAATATATTGCAATATCTGGTAAGAGATGCGTTCCTCAAAGGAAGTAATAACTTTCTCTACTGGCAATCAAAACGCCCAAGTTGCCATTTATTTAAGTTTCTAATTGATCAATAACGGTGTTTCATATCTTCAAATTTGAGCTTGCTAAAGAGAAATTTGAAAAATTACTGCTTTTGATTTTTGGTTCTTATGACGCACACAATTAAAATTAATATCTGGGATATTTATAAAGTTTAAGTGAACACCCAAATCTGAGTACATCCCAACATCTGCGGAAGTTGCCTTGTTTTTCTATTGTTTTCCAGTCAACTGAGCTTTTGTAGCAGATGGCACACTTGATTGTTACCAGGATAGTACCCTATGTGAAAATACTACCACATCAGCAGCCCTGAAAACTGTTGCAGATTGTACAATTACTATTGAAATTCTCCCCCCTAAACTCCACCAAAACTATTTGGGTTTCGATAAAAGGAGTCGGTAATACAATCGTAATTCTAGCTTCAGAATCTGACTACTTCTGCTTCAAAAAAGTTCAAACCCTGAATCATTGCAGCCAAAATTTAAAATGCCGTTACCAATAGTTATTTTACCTGGATATTTAGAAAATGCGATCGCTTACCGCCAACTAGAACAATCGCTACAGCAGTTAGATTTTCCCACGGTTACAGTTCCACTACGACGGCGTGATTGGCTCCCTACTATTGGCAGAAGACCCGTTACATCGATTTTGCAACAACTCGATCAGACAATCAAGCATATATTGCATCAATATAATGCTACTCAAATAAACTTGATTGGTCACTCAGCCGGAGGTTGGATATCCCGCATTTACATGGGAGAAAAGCCTTATTTGGCAGGCGGTAATGTCAAACCGTTTCTCTGGGAAGGGCATCCCCTGGTTGCGACTTTCATCACCTTGGGCACACCCCATATCAGCCAAGAACGCTGGACACGCTCTAATTTAGATTTTGTTACCAATAACTACCCAGGAGCTTTTTATAAAAACGTTCGTTACGTTTGTGTAGCTGGCAAAACTATCTTTGGACAAAGGCGGCCTGGTAGTTGGTTAGCTTACAATAGCTACCAATTAACCTGTGGTAAGGGTAACACTTGGGGAGATGGAATCACACCCATTGAAGCTGCTCATTTAGAGGGGGCAGAAAATCTGGTGATTGAAGGTGTGAGGCATTCTCCCCGAAGTCCGGGAATTTGGTATGGCTCACCAGAACCCTTAAAAGCTTGGGTGCAATATTTGATTTAAAAAACTTTATCAAACAGAATTCAGGAGTCAGGAGCCAGAATGGGCTAAACGCCCCGCTACCGCTAACAGAATTGAATTCTGTGCGACTGGTAATGAATAAACGGGTTTAAAACCCCAGACGCTCGATAGCGCAGCGTTAGCGACGCAGGAGCGTCTGACTCGCTTGCCGCCGGCGCTATAGTCTGCACGGTGTCTACAATTGGTTGGGGTCTGAATCCCCAACGAAAGTGATTCTGACTCCTGAATTCTGACTTCTGAATTCTTCTTCAACTAAATACAACATTATTAATATTTCTTAGCTAAAATTATAATAAATACTTAGTTAAGAACAGGAGGGGTGAGCTATGCAAAGCACCCAGTTCGATAAGATTTTGCGGCGAATAGCGACGATATTATCAGTCGTGATTCTGACTCTGTGTTTAATTTATGTATCTACCGGAGTTTTGCTTGCTTTTTACTATGAACCAACAGCAGGCGGAGCTTATAACTCCTTAAAGATGATTAATACACAACTGCCATACGGCTGGTTGTTTTTAAGAGCGCATGATATTGCTGGTAACGCCATAATTGCGATCGCTCTAATTCAAATTGTAGTGATGTTTTTAGGTCGGCAATTTCGCAAGAGTTGGCTGGCTGCTTGGATTAGCGTGATTTTGTTGACCCTAAGTGCGATCGGGCTGGATTGGACAGCGATGATTTTAGATTGGACTCAGGAAGGATACTGGCGGTTTAGCATTGAGCTAGGAACGATCGAAGCTATTCCTTTCATTGGTGGGCAACTGCGCGAAATCCTAACTGGCGGTGGAGCCATCAACACAACTACCGTCGAACACCTTTACACAATACACAGTTATCTGATTTCGGTAACGACGCTAATTCTTGCTGTAGTACATTTGTCTGCTTTACTCTGGCAAGAATCGCAAGGGGAATTAGGAGAGAGGCAATTAATAGCTTCTCTACAGGAGAGAGGCAATTAATCGCCTCTGTACAGCAGTTACTATTTTGTCCCCAATCCCCAATCCCCTCATCCCCCAGGAACCTCACTAGGAGAAAGTTGAGATAATTGGGCCAGAGATAAGTCCTCAACCTCCGGTAGCTTTTTTAAGGAAAGGGGAGTGGATTGGGTAGCACCAGATAAACGTTTTAAAAGGCTAGGCCTGGGGTCATGCAACAGGTAAATAATGCGATCGCCAATTTCCCACTCGTATTTTGCTGGCATTACCTGTAAGCGTTCTTTTCGTTCTACCAATAGCGGTATCAACGCCCCAGTCCTAATCATTTCTTGGATACGCTCATTTTGACTAGAAAATTCTAACTCATCGAGTGTGGTTGTTCCCAACTTCACTCGCCCATCATTCAAATACTCATTCCAAGTTTTAATCGCTAAATCTGGAATAAAAGCTTGATTAACTTTATTACTAACCGAAATATTTGCTTGCGGATCGCGGGGAAAAACAGCTAAAACGCGAGGCGGATTAAACTCCTCAGCTGCTCGTTGAGCCAAAACAAAATTCACCTCCCCATTACTTGTCATCGCCAAAAAAGTACCCATAGAGGCAAGTCCTGCCTCTTCCAAAACAGCAGCATCCAGCGCACTGCTGGCAATCACTCGGAGATTTTGTGCCTCAGCTTGAACAAGATATTGGGGGTCAGTATCAATCATCACCACATTTTCTCCCCGTTCTTGAAAGAATCGGGCAATCAAAAGACTCAAGGGATTACAACCCACAATAACTGCCCCAGTTGCATCTTTGGAGGTAATTTGCAGCCATTGAGCAACCCAACCAGCTGTTAGCCCTTGGCAGACAACAGTCATGATAATTGTCAGGAATACCAGAGCTTTGATAGAATCGCCGCCGTTAATGCCGCGCTGTGTCAGCGAAATCGCAAAAAAAGAAGCTACGGAAGCGGCAACAATTCCTCTCGGAGCAACCCAGCTTAAAAATACTTTCTGTCGCCAGTTTAGGTCACTATTCCAGGTACACAAGAGGATATTAATCGGGCGAACGACAAACATTAGTACCAAAACGGTGAATACGCTACCCCAACCCAAAGCAAACACACTGGCAATAGATAAATCAGCAGCTAATAAGATAAATAGCACCGAGACACTAAGGATTGTCAGTTGACCCTTAAAGCTTCGTAACAGTCGTTCTTCTGGGACTGACGAGTTCGCAAATACTGCCCCTGCAACTACTGTTGTCATTACTCCCGATTCACTGCGGATCATTTGCGATAAGGTAAACAGGCTCCAAAGTATCGCCAATACCACTAAGTTTTTTAGCTCAAATGACAGAAAACTAGCGCGTTTAAAAATCAAACTCATCAGATAACCGCCAGCCCCGCCAATTGCCGCACCAACACCCAGGCGCATCAGTAAACCAGCGATCGCATTGATGGGGTCAGCATCACCGTTCAAAATCGTATCGAGGACAACGAAGGCGAGGATAGCCCCTACGGGGTCAATTAAAACTCCTTCTCCTTCCAAAAGCGTTGCTACTTGCCGATCTACATTAATTTGTTTCAGCAAAGGGCCAACGACCGTTGGGCCTGTCACCACAATTATGGAAGCATAGAGAAAAGCTATGTTCCAAGGAAATTCGCCCAGCCAGTGGGCTGCCATGCTCCCACCTAGCAATGTGATTAGCGTTCCTTGAGTCACCAGCAATTGCAAGCTGACTGAAACTCTGCCTAATTCTCGTAAATCCAAGTTAAGTCCGCCTTCAAACAAAATTATTGCCGTGGCGAGGGCGACAATAACTTCTAGTCCAGTGCCTAGCGAATGGGGATGCAATAGCCCTATACCATCAGAGCCAAACAGAATGCCCAACAGCAATAACAAGACGATGCTGGGGACACGAAGGTATGCAGCTAGCACTTGGGCGCTAATGCCAGCAAAGACAGCGATCGCCATCTGTGTGGTGATTTCAAAAGATGCTTCCATGTTGTAGATTTTGAGCGATTTATTTCAAAATCTTTTGTAAAAAACCGTAGATATTAACTTTACAAGTATTAGAGCAGAAAGCCTAGCAGTGGCAAGGTCAACTCAGGAACCTTGCCAATCATACCCTTTGTCCATTGCTGAATTTAGCGTTTTTTCTATCTGGGCATCTCTCGAAGTTCAGAGCGCCGGACGCTGATGAACCCTGCGGCTTGCCGCAGAAGCATCTAGAGAATTCTTTTGGTGTCTCCATGTTTTTTGTATCCTCTTCAAGTTTTTGCCTCCACCCAGTTTAGCCGCCACAAACTTTTTTTTTGCAAAACCTGTTGACAACTGCCAGGAAATTGGTTAACTTATAAAAGGTCTGAGTCCGATGCCCCCATCGTCTAGAGGCCTAGGACACCTCCCTTTCACGGAGGTAACGGGGATTCGAATTCCCCTGGGGGTACTTAAAAACAATAAAAAGCAAGAGCTTTTTTGTTGGCAGCTTGCAAAGCAAAACCATCATCCAGAAATCAACCTGAATGATGGTTTAACTAATATGGTTCTTTGCTGGCTAGTTCTTCTACACGTTGGTGAATAGCCGCAAGATTTAAGCGCAAATCTTTACTCAGACGATTTTCAATGATTCCCACAGGCATAGTGAGTTTAGGCCAAACTTGAATTGTATAGCACAGATTTGTGCCGACAAACTCACCGAGGGAATAAGGCTCTAAGCACCAGCTACCAGAAAAGCCTTTAAAATCTCCCTCTACCATGCAGAAATTAATTTCTTTGGGGAAGCATTCTTGCAGATCCAGAACCACCCGCGCAGAAAAGTTGAAATTCAGTAGGCGCTGGGAGCCTACTTGCTCTAGTCTAATTCCACCATTGGGATGCTCGATTAGACAACTTTTAGCGAGGTTGGGGAGAAAGTTAGGCAATGCTTCATAATCTGTCAGAACTTTCCAGATTTGTTCCACTGGTTGAGGAATTTGAACTTTGGCAGTGATTTGCCTTTGTCGCTCTGCTATTTTCTTAATTTGAACTTCTACCTTAACAGGCAAATCTCCTTCTAGGTTAATGTCATCAGTGGGAGACTGCAAATCAGGGTTCTCTGTTGTGTTCTGTTTTTTAGTCACTTTCAGAATTATGGTTTGCTTTCGTCAGAAAATTGGGGCAGAGTTAGGGTGAAGCAAATTTCGCTCTGTTCAGAATCCGAAATTGGGAGACTTTCAACAGCGATCGCTCCATTCAGATGCTGCACTAAAGACTTGACTAAGGCAAGCCCCAAGCCAGTCCCTGGAGTCCAACGCCCTTTTCCGCGACGGAACTTGTCAAAGATGTAGGTCGCTTCTTCTTCAGAGATGGCACGTCCTGTATTCGTCACCTTCATGATAACTTGATCAATTTGTTGATCAACTTGGTGAGCAGCTTGAAGGTGGACTATTGTATCATGCTCTGAGTATTTACAGGCATTCGTTAATAACTCTTGCAGAATGCGGTCAAAACTCTCCAGTTCAGTTTGCAGTTTTAGCGAATCCTCTGGTAAATCTATAGAAATTTTTAATCCTTTCTCTGCGAGTTTTTTCTCGAAAGATGCTGCGATATCCTGGATTCTAGTATTTAAATCTATAGATTGTAATTGCGGAGCTTCGTGAGGCGACTCTAGTTTCTGGAGTGTCAACAAGTCATTAATCAAGTTGATTTCCTTTGAACATTCCTGCTCTAGGATATCTAGATATTTACCTTGACGCTCTGGTGCTATTCCTGGCAAACGCAAGTTACGAATTGACATCAGCATATTTGTCAGAGGATAGCGCAAGCGATCGCTCATGTTACTCAAAAATTCATCTTTGAGTTCATTAAGTTTCCGCAGTTGCTCAACATACTGCCGTGTTCTTTCATGCAATTTCGCTTGGAGTTCCAGACTACTCTGGAGTTTCGCTGTCCGTTCATCTACCAAAGTTTGCACTTGGCGCAATGTCTGTGACTGAATGATGGCATTACTCACTTGAGCGCAAACCATTTCCACAAGATTTAATTCTGCTGGTTGCCAACTACGAATTACAGATTGCTGTAGCACCAAGAATCCTAAGATTTTACCTTGGCTTTCTAAGGGCACTAAAAGTACGGCAGGCAATTTCTCTATAGCAAATAATGCAGCAGCTGTCAGAGTATCGTTTTGGTCTGTATAGTCATCGAAGATTACTGCTTTTCCAGAATCTATGAAGGCACGCTGGCATAAACCACAGTCTGAAATCAAGAAAGACTGAGCTAAGGCATCTAGTTTACTAGTGCCGGAATTTAGTGTTTCCCTAGCCCATTCACCAATCACGGTAGCTTTCGCTTTGGGAATTTGTTTTTTAGCTTGAGTCCTAAATAATAATGGATCTGTATATTTCAGTAGTATGAGCAAACCACGATCTGCCTGAAGAGATTCGGCAGTCGAGGCGACAACTAACTGGAGCATTTGATTAAGCTCCAAGTTGCTGCGATTTAATATAGTTAATTGCTTGATCAAGCTTTGATGCTGGTTGCTCTTTTGCACATACTGCTGTTGATGAGCAATGAGTTGAGCTTGTGCCACTCCAGAAAAAGCGATCGCGCAAGCCGACTCCACTTCTTTGAGTAATTGTTTTTCTGATTCACTCCATTCATAAGGTTGGAATTTAATCAGATTAATCACTCCATTATTCTTGCCACCAAACCGGGTGGGAATTGCCAAAACAGCTTTTATCGGTAGTGGCAAATATTGACACCCAACTACCAGACTGTTCTGAATGATGGAAATGTCTTCAATAGTCAATTGTTGGGCAGCACATTGCAGCACTGGCGAGTGCATAAGCAATTGTTCCATCGAAAACATCTCTTCGGGGTGTGGCAACCCTAAATACTCATTAGCACACCAATTAGTAGTAGTTGCTTCGTTGGATGTCTCACTTGCTACTGAAACCAAGCAGCAGCAATCTACATCAAAAGCAACTCCTAGCAATTGGGCAATATCTTGCAGCATCAATGCCGTAGCCGAGCTATTGGCAATGATTTGGTTAATTTCTTGTACCAACTGCAACTGGCGGGCACGTTCTTCCTGATGCTGCATCAGCTTGACTTGGTAAGGTTGTAGTCGATCTATGTCACCTACGTAATGTGGCGGCGATGATAAAGGTTTTTTCATTTTTGGCACGCCCTCGGATAATAACCCCATTGTTTTTGCACCCAACCTTTTGGCATATTTTTTCACCGTTAGTTGTGTTGCTACACTCTGATAATTGACAAATTTTGTGTGAATACTTTCTCTCACCTGTTATAGCCCTTTTCTATCTCAGATGACTAAATTTCCACATATCAAGCAAATTGCTACATGGTTACATAAGTAATAGAATATTTAAGATATCCTATAAATACTTCAGTTAGATTATTTTTTACTGCTCTATGTTGAAATAATTCACTAACCTTATCCTGTCTGTAAGTATATATAAACCGTAATTTCTCTGGAATTACCGCAAAATTGCCCTTCATCTCAGGTAAAATTACTTAACTAACTTTATAAATTTTTATTACATTTTTAAAATAAGCTAGTAGGTTTAAGTAGCTACTCGTTTATCTCCGTAACTCTCGGTAAAATACCATTGAAGAAGAATTCAGAATTCAGGAGTCAGAATTCAGGAGTCAGAATGAAGACGCTCGTTCGCCTTTGGCGTCTCCCCTTGGGAGAAGACTCGCTAACGCTTCTCTACGAGACGCTAGAAGCGAACGAGTACTCGCTTGCCGCCGGCGCTATCCGCCACTCGCACAGAATTCATTCTGAATTCTGACTCCTGACTCCTGAATTCTGTTCGATAAAAGTAGGGGCAATTTATGAATTGCCCCGGAGCGTGTTTAATTTTGCGTAAGTCCTAAGAGAACTCCACAGAATAATTGATCCTATGATAAGAGAAAGATAAATTCAGTGTGCAGTCTAGCTCATGTATCCAAAATCTATCATTCAACTCACCGCGCACCTAAAATCTCTGTACATCAAAACAGCGAAAAAACTCAAGGGAAGTGACCGAAGACAATTCATGGCAGAAGTAGTCAAAGGTTTGGGAATAGGTGGACAAACTGTGGCGGAAAGGGAGTTGGGATGGAATAGGCGCACTATCCGTAAAGGGATGCAGGAGTTAGAGAGTGGTCAGCCTTTTATTGATGGTTTCAGGCGTAGTGGACGCAAGCGGGCTGAAGCAAAATTATCAAACTTGTTGAGGGATATAAAATCGTTAGTAGACCCACAAAGTCAAACTGACCCCAGTTTTAAAAGTATACGTTTGTATACACGCATGACGGCAAGCGAAGTCCGTCGTCAACTAATTGAACAATTTGGTTACACAGAGGAAGAACTACCTTCATCAGAAACAATTCGACGAAAATTGAATGATTTAGGCTATACCTTAAAAAGAGTTCTGAAAACCAAGCCTATCAAGAAAATTCCCGAAACAGAAGCGATTTTTGAACAAGTTGAACAAATTAATAGTGAAGCTGACAATGACCCTCATACTCTGCGAATTTCCATTGATGCTAAGGTAGCAGTTAAGATTGGAGAATTTGACCGTGGGGGTAAAAATTGAATGCCAACCATCTCAGTAGACCACGACTTCCCGACGGAGATAACTCTGATTCCCTACGGCATTTTTATACCTGAATACAACGAGTTATTTTTATTCTTTGTTTCTTCCAAATTAACCGCTGATTGTATTGTTGATTTGCTTGAAAGCTGGTGGCAAACTGTCAAACACAGATTTGCTCATATTCAAAAACTGGTGATTAATCAGGATAATGGACCTGAAAATAATTCTCGCCGCACTCAATTTATGAAGCGGATTGTAGATTTTGGTACATCATCTCAACTGACGTTACAACTTGCTTATTATCCGCCTTATCATAGCAAATATAACCCGATAGAACGTTGTTTTGGCTGGTTAGAACAGCATTGGAATGGTAGTTTACTTGACACTGTTGAGACTGTACTGAATTTCGCCCAAACTCTCACATTTAAGGGTAAAAATCCGGTGGTCACATTGGTAGAAACAGTTTATTCTACAGGAGTTAAACTTACTACCTCCGCTATGGCAGAAATTGAAACACAGATTCACCGCCTCCCCAATCTCAGAAAATGGTTTGTAGAAATTTTTGCTAAACCCACATAGCTATTGGATCATTTTTTTTGTGGAGTTCTCTAATTAACGTCGTGTGCAACTTTCTCTCAAACCTAACCCCAACCCCTTCCCTACTAGCGTTGGGGAACAAGAATCAAAGCCTCTCGGACTTGGGGAGAGGAATGGCAGGGGGGTTATAAGAATAAGTTGCACATTGCGTTAATTAATAATTGGGTTACATTTGTCTGAATATAAGACTATCCAGCCAAGCTCTCGACACTTAGAGGAACCATATCGCCATTCCTCGTCAGTCCTAACAACATTGGTTCTTGAGGTTGAATTAGTTGACCTGTGAGTACACAGCGTTCTTCTTGCTGAGCTGTGGCAGCGATGCTAGCTCGAATGTCGGCTCGTGAAAATCGAGGCTTCCATTCACCTGATTTTTGCTGGACATAATTCCAAAGGATATCTCGGATTAAAGCTTGATATCCCTGATTCCCAGCTATTTCTTTGAGTTTATCTTTGAGTTCTCGCTCTAGACGGATGCTGGTAACTTCCATATCGGTGGTTGGGGTGCGGGCGATCGTATGCATCACTTTTTCTCCTTAGAGGTATAGACAAGATAGTAATACAAGTGTAGTATGTTTAAAGCGATATTCAATAGGTGAAATTTTCTGTGAAATCCATTTACCCCATCTCTACTTCAATTTTGTACGCTACCAATTGCCGAACCCGTTGGGAATCAGCGGCGATGGAAGTGGAGTATTTATTTATGGGCGATGGTAGCCGGAATCATGGGCAAATCACAGAAGGTAATGATGAATATAAATATCTCAGCATTAGTGCGCTGATTGCAAAACCAGAACTAGATAAACCAAGCGGGGGGTACAGACAAAGGAATACTGTACCGATATAAGACCAGAAAATTTTCCGGTCAATTCTAACCCCCGCTTCAACAAAAACTTGAAGCGGGGGTTTTTTTATAAGGAGTTAAGCTGTGACGATATCTTCCATGCGCGGCGCGAACGCAATGCAAGTGTTAGAGCAATCTGTGGTGGTGTTTTCTCAAAATTATTTGCCACTCTGTCAGGTCAATATCAAGCGGGCAATTGTGCTGTTAGTAACAGACAAAGCTCAACCGCTGGGTTTTACCACAGAAGCCGGATGGCAAGTTCACTCATCCAACTTAGTAATTGATGTACCAAAACACATTCGCTTAACAATTACTTCTAATGAGCGGATGTGGAAAGTTCCACCAGTGAATCGGCGGGAAGTGTTGCGACGAGATCATCACACTTGCCAATACTGCGGTAGCGGCAAACATCTAACGCTAGATCATGTGATGCCGCGATCAAGAGGCGGTTCTCACACTTGGGATAACGTAGTCGCAGCTTGTGAAAGATGTAACTCCCGTAAAGGTAATCGCACCCTGTTTGAGGCTGGTATGCAACTGCGTACCAAACCCAAAGCACCAATCCACCCCGCGATTTCTTTTGCCGAACAGTTTTGGATAGATATGCAAGGAAGCCTGGAATAACAGGAGAGCATAAGGAATGCTGAAATTAACTTACACTGAAAGCAGTTTTGATTTGGAATGTGTCACTCTGTCGCTAGAAGAATGGGTAGCGCAACGAGTGATTTTAGCCCTGCGAGTTGGGCAAAGTTTGTGTATTGAACCCACTACCGCTTCCTTTTTGCTTCCTGTTGATTTGCCAGGAGTAGAAGTACTTAGGGCTGAGGTAAAAAGAGATGACAGAGAAATCATTGCCCTCTGTGCCTGCGATGCCGAATATATGGAAGTCACCCTGCGGGGTTCTTGGCTATCAGATAGTTCTAAGGATTCTGTAGGTGTGTTTGTCACCACTATGAGCGATCGCGCTGAGTTCTTTTTGCACAAACTTTGGCAGGAAGCTCAAGAAATTAGTGCTTCTGTCATGAGCGAATAAATCAGATAGTAGGGTGAGTAGAATTTCTCACCCTTTATTGCCCCATTTGCAGGCAGTTCAAGAATTGTCACAAATCGGTAGCCTTGCTGTTTGAGTCGGGTGATGATTTGTGGCAATGCTTTTGTACAGTTCTTTGGCGTAGACGCATTAGCGTTGGCGTTCGCGCAGCGAGAGAAGCGGTAGCAACGTTCGCGTAGCGTCTCGCAGAGAAGGAGCGTCAGTGGCTTGTCGCTAGACATCGCCACTACCATCATGCATCAAAACAATGAAACCAGGTTTCGCGCCTTTCAAGACATTATTTACAAATGCCTGGGCTTTGGCGTGAGGATCGGTATCAGCAGAAGTTGCAAGATGGATTTTGCTTAAACGCTTGTTCAACCCCAATTGTAAGAAGATACTACAATCTGTAATCGTAGAGGCGATCGCGACAATACTAATTATCTGTTGTCGCTTGAAGGAGTTGTCTGTCACGTCACGCTTTTAAAGATTCAGCCAAGCATAACTGTAGTTTGACTTTTCAGAAGGGTAATTAAGCTAAAACCTAAGTTCAGAAGCCTTTATAGACAATTTCAAAAAATTTTTCTGAAACCCCTTGACACCTTTTGTAGTATTTTGTACTATAAATGTAGTGAGACAAAAGACAGAGCTTCTCTACGGGAAGCAAACTACGATTCCTCCATCTTCCACTTTTTCCACCTGAAGCCGAAAAGCGAGGCGCTGTGCTGATAACACAGAAATAGGAGGGGCAGTACCTCCCAGGTGGATTTATATCTAGTGTTGGTGTTACAAAAATTGTGATGTAATACGATCGCACTTGCCCATTTTTTATTCAAAATAACCAGAGTGGTTGGCACAACGCCTGTGCAGCAGGCTTTTAACCCGCAGAAATAAGTTCGGCCTCTATACCACTGATTATGAATAGGAACTAGCGATCGCTAGTTGAGCATGTTGCAACAATATATCTTTATCCAAAGCATATATGGGATATTGTGGTGTTACCGCTAGTAGTTTCTCAATTCTTTCCCTGGCTGCCTCTACTACTGATTCGTCTAAGCTACCTTTGTTCAGAGAATCGACAAAATCTTCGGCAATCTGATAAGTTCTTTCTATAGATGATGAGTTAATATTGCGCGAAACAATAAACAAGTCACAGCCTGCATGAAATGAACGCGCCACAGTACCAGCTTTCATAAACATATCTGAGATAGCTTTCATATCCAAGTCGTCAGATACAACTACTCCCTCAAAGCCAAGTTCCTCTCTAAGGATGGTTTTGAGGATAGGCTGGGAAAGCGTTGCTGGCACTTGGGCATCTATTTTGGGAAATAATATATGGGCAGTCATGATCAAAGGAATCTGCACTTCGATCAAAGCTCTGAAGGGTATAAGTTCTCGAAGTCGCAGGTCTTCTAGAGTTAAATTCAGTATTGGTAGCTCAATGTGAGAGTCTTTGCTCGTGTCTCCATGTCCGGGAAAATGTTTGGCGCATCCCAAAACTCCTGAATCTCGAAGTCCAAGGTAATAGTCACGGGCACCTTGAGCAGCAATTTCGGGTGTGCTACCAAAGGCGCGAGGGCCAATTACAGGGTTATTAGGATGGGAAAAAATATCTGCTACAGGTGCCCAAGATAAGTTAATACCCAGCGATTTTAGTTCTACAGCTGTGGCTTTTGCTACTTCGTAGGCGTGCGATCGCAACAACAACCCATGAGGAAAGCGGGTAATTGGTAGTGGTGTACGAATTACACGGCCTCCTTCATGATCCAAAGTCATGAACATTGAATCACGTTCAGTATATTCTTGTATCTGCCTGTTTAAATCTTTGAAGCTTTCCAGCCAAACCTGATATGGAGTACCATCCAAAAAGTTTTTCGCGAAAAATATTACCCCAATCGGTTTCAATTCATTGAGTGCGCGTTTATCGTCATCGCTTAATTTAGTGCCGGAAATACCTAAAATCAGGTGATGTCCAAAGCGCTTTAACTCCTGCGATACACCCATAATCTTTTACCTATAAGTTGTGCGGTAAACAACTGGGTTGTTCAACCTAGAGGACATAAACTTTTATCGTACACCTTTATGGTAAGCGGAAGTTTCCAAGTAGTTTTTAAGCAATACTCCACATATTTCCTCAGAACAAATACACGAATTAACAAATAAATCAACTACTTTCAGACAACATTTGGGATTAGCTTATTTTCCATCAAAGGAAATACTTTTGTTTTGATAAATCTTCTGTGTGTAAAAATAGGTAAAATGTTCGCCCAACCTATTGCCAACAATGGTATTGGCAATAGGTTTGGGCAGGTGTGTATAGGTAAAATTCCCTTTGACAAAAGTTTTTTAGGGAAGCGATCGCACAATAACTGCCAAATGTAACGGATTGCAACGTATAATGAGAACGATAAAATGGTTAAGAAATATTGAAGAGCAGTAGGGTTACATGCGAGTAGCGATCGCGGGAGCGGGACTAGCAGGACTTTCCTGCGCGAAATATCTCACAGACGTAGGTTACACACCCATTGTCTTGGAACGTCGAAACGTTCTGGGCGGTAAAGTGGCCGCGTGGAAAGATGCCGATGGAGACTGGTACGAAACAGGTCTGCACATCTTTTTTGGGGCATATCCCAATATGTTGCAGTTATTCAAAGAACTGGATATTGAAGATCGATTGCAGTGGAAAGAACACACAATGATCTTCAACCAGCCGGATGCACCAGGTACTTACAGCCGTTTTGATTTTCCAGATTTGCCAGCACCAGTTAATGGTATAGTGGCAATTCTGCGAAACAACGATATGCTGACATGGCCAGAAAAAATCCGCTTTGGCATCGGTTTATTACCGGCCATGATTCAGGGGCAAAAGTACGTTGAAGAAATGGACAAATATTCCTGGACAGATTGGCTGCGTAAACACAACATTCCAGAACGGGTCAATAAAGAAGTTTTTATTGCCATGGCCAAGTCGCTGAATTTCATCGGGCCAGATGAAATTTCAGCAACCATTCTTTTAACTGCCCTCAATCGTTTCCTCCAAGAAAAAAAAGGTTCGAAAATGGCCTTTCTGGATGGTTCGCCAACAGAACGATTGTGTCAGCCGATAGTAGATTACATCACCGAACGCGGTGGAGAAGTCCGCTTGAATGCCCCTTTAAAAGAGATTTTGCTAAACGCCGATGGTAGCGTCAAAGGATACTTGATGCGGGGGTTGAATGGAGACGAAGATGAAGTTTTCACGGCGGATTTGTATGTATCTGCCATGCCCGTTGACCCTCTGAAGGTGATTTTGCCAGCACCTTGGAAAGAAATGGAGTTTTTCCAAAAGCTAGAAGGTTTAGAGGGCGTGCCTGTAATTAACGTGCATTTGTGGTTTGATCGTAAACTTACGCAAATTGATCACTTGCTATTCTCGCGATCGCCCCTCCTCAGCGTTTATGCTGATATGAGCAATACCTGCCGTGAATACGCCAACCCCGAACGCTCGATGCTGGAATTAGTTTTAGCCCCGGCAAAAGATTGGATAGCCAAATCCGATGAGGAGATTGTGGCTGCCACTATTGCCGAGTTAGAAAAACTCTTCCCCGACCACTTTGGGAGAGACAATCCAGCAACATTGCTGAAATCTCATGTGGTGAAAACGCCCCGTTCAGTTTACAAAGCGACCCCTGGTCGTCAACAGTACCGTCCCTCGCAAACAACCCCCATTAGTAACTTCTATCTCTCAGGGGATTACACCATGCAACGCTACTTAGCCAGTATGGAAGGTGCCGTACTTTCTGGTAAGCTAACAGCGCAGGCGATTTCTGAGGCCCTCCCGGTAGCAAATTCCTCAAACCTGCAAACGCTCACCCGACCGCCCGCAACGAATGCTGCAACTGCCTGATTCCCCCCCGCGCATGAAAACGCTGGTCTCTGTAGACGAGTCATACAAACTTTGTCGGCATCTCACAGCAAAGTATGCCAAGACTTTTTACCTGGGTACTTTGCTCATGAGTCCGGTAAAACGTCAATCTATTTGGTCAATATACGCTTGGTGTCGCCGTACAGATGAATTGGTGGATGGTCCCGCATCTGCTCTTACCACGCCAGAAACCCTAGACCTATGGGAACAGCAGCTGGAATCGATTTTTGCGGGGTGTCCATTAGAAAATTACGATGTAGCTTTAGTTGATACCCTCCAGCGCTTTCCGATGGACATTCAGCCCTTTCGGGATATGATTGCCGGTCAGCGCATGGACTTATATCGTAGTCGTTATGAAACCTTTGAGGACTTATACCTCTACTGTTACCGTGTTGCTGGCACTGTTGGCTTAATGTCAACAGCAATTATGGGTGTGGATAGCACCATATACACCGCACCTTGGCAACAGAACAAACAACCATATCTTCCCATAGAAGAAGCGATCGCTCTCGGAATTGCCAATCAACTCACCAACATCCTGCGGGGATGTGGGAGAAGATGCTAAACGGGGGCGGATCTACATTCCCCTTGAAGACTTGGCAAAATTTAACTATACCGAGCAAGACTTCTTCAAAGGTGTGGTAGATGAGCGTTGGCGGGCATTGATGCGCTTTCAAATTGACCGCGCCCGCCAATTTTACACCACATCCGACCAGGGAATTACTTATTTAACATCCGATGCCCGTTGGCCTGTATGGGCAGCATCGATGTTGTACGGACAGATTTTAGAGGTGATTGAACGCAACGATTACGATGTATTCAGTCAGCGAGCTTACGTTCCCCAGTGGAAAAAGTTACGCACATTGCCCGTAGCTTGGATGCGATCGCAAGTCCTTTGAGAAATTAGTCATTTGTCCCTAGTCCCTGATCCTTAGTCTTTTATAAATGACTAATAACCAACGACAAATGACAAATGACTATTGACTCATAAGAGCAAGTCTGGTAACATTAATATTCGTGAGTCAGGAGAGGTGGCTGAGTGGTCGAAAGCGGCAGATTGCTAATCTGTTGTACGGCAGGCAACTCCGTACCGAGGGTTCGAATCCCTCCCTCTCCGTTTTCCAGGTTTTGAGACACGGAATAAACCCCGTGTTTCAAATAAATACTAATGTAGGAGTAAACACTTCTACTCCCAAAGATGGATGATATGATTTATCCTTTGGAGTCTTGATAAGATCCAGCTAAGTTACAAACCTAGTTTGACTCTTAACTTTTAGGCTCCTAAACATCTGAGGAGTATAAGTGATTTATGAAAAAAATTAGTGCTGCCTTAACTTTAAGTATAGCTACCCTAGCAACTGGGTTTCTAGTTGGGGCTTGTGGTGATAGCAGTACGCCCAATGGCACAGCTAACAACGCAACTACTGCTACCCCAGCAGCAAACTCAACTATCACAAGCAATAGTAAAGGGCTAAAAATTGGTTCATTGCTACCGACAACAGGCGACTTGGCTTCTGTAGGACAACAGATGCTAGGTTCCGTACCTTTACTAGTCGATACAGTCAACGCTTGTGGAGGGGTGAATGGTGAACCTGTTACCTTGGTGCAAGTAGACGACCAAACCGACCCCAGAGCTGGTGCAGCCGGTATGACAAAGCTAGCAACTTTAGATAAAGTAGCAGGTGTAGTTGGTTCCTTTGCCAGTAGTGTTTCTAGTGCCGCAGTTTCCATTGCCACGCCGAATAAAGTCATGCTGGTTTCTCCTGGTAGTACCAGTCCCGTGTTTACCGAAAAGGCACAAAAAGGTGACTATAAAGGTTTTTGGGCGCGGACTGCTCCCCCGGATACCTACCAAGCACTAGCTTTAGCCCAACTTGCCAGAAAAAAAGGTTTCAAGCGAGTTTCTACAGTCGTGATTAATAACGACTATGGCGTTGGCTTTGAAAAAGCATTTGTGCAAACTTTTGAAAAATTGGGTGGCACTATCGTTAATAAAGATAAGCCTGTGCGCTACGACCCGAAAGCCCAGACATTTGATACAGAAGCGGCTGCTGCTTTTGCTGGTAAACCAGATGCAGTCCTGGCTGTACTATATGCAGAAACTGGTAGTCTGTTCCTGAAAGCCGCCTATCAGCAAGGTGTGACGAAGGGAGTGCAAATTTTACTGACAGATGGAGTAAAATCACCTACTTTCCCAGAACAAGTTGGCAAAGATGGTGATAAATTTATTTTAACTGGAGCGATCGGTACAGTACCCGGTTCCAACGGTAAAGCGCTAGAAGCTTTCAATAAATTGTGGAAGGATAAAAAGGGTGGTGCGCCAGGGGAATACGCTCCTCAAGCTTGGGATGCAGCTGCTTTGTTGACATTGGCAGCACAAGCTGCTAAGGAAAATACAGGCGTTGGCATAGCCAGTAAAATCCGTGAAGTTTCTAATGGGACTGGCACAGAAGTTACTGATGTCTGCGAGGGACTGAAGTTACTTAAAAATGGTCAAAAAATTAACTACCAAGGAGCTAGCGGCAATGTTGATGTTGATGCTAACGGTGATGTCGTTGGTGTTTACGATGTCTGGACGGTAGGAGACGATGGCCAAATTAAGGTAATTGACAAAGTTAGCCCCAAGTAGAAAGTTAAGAATTAGGAGTTATGAGTGAAATATTAATAACTCATAACTTCTAACTTCCTAAATCCTAACTTTTAAAGCCCATTGAAGTTGTAACCAACTCCTAACAACAAGCCTATATCAGTTTCATCAAAAAATCCGGCATTTACAGCAGCCGTTGCAGTAAATTGAGAAGTCAGAGGCACATCAATGCCAGCAGATGCCAAAAAGGCAAATTGCGAATCATCACCAGTTTTGTAAGCTGCACCCACTCCGACATAAGGTGCGATCGCTAACGGTTCGCTAAAAGCATCTGCTGATTTGAAGGTAAAATCATAGGTGATAGGAAGTAGAACTGTGGTGTTGTCCCCAAATACGGCTGAGGGTCGCACAGATATAGAATTTGTCAGTCCGATTTTGCTGACTACCGCGAAGTTACCGTCGCCCAAAGACGTTTCACCACCACTCAAACCAATGTTAGCAGCAATGCCAAGATAGCTGCTGCCACCACGAGTAGTTGTCCCTAAATCAATATCCGATTGCGCCACTTTGGTAGCAGATGGTTGAACAGTTGTTTGAGAAGTCGGTTGTATAAACTCAGATGTAAGCGATGCAGATGAGGTTGCCACTGTCCCCGGAACAGGTGTTACGCCAATGTTTTCCTGTATCGCCGTGTTGGGTAACTGCTGCGCCTTAGTTAAACTTGTAACTGTAAATGTTTCAGTTGTTTGTGTAGAGAGATTTTGCTTTGTAGTGTCTAGTTCTGTACTAAACTCGTTGGGATACGCTACGGTTGCCAAAGGCTCGGTTAATGGCTGACTGTTTACCTTGTCTACTGTCTGAGCAGTTGCAGATAACGCGCTACTCAAGAACGTAAGAGCAGCTATACCTGGCAACCAAAAAACACCTTTACGAAGAAAAATAGTATTCACATTCACTCCTAAGACAATCTTGCCACGAAAAATAAAGTTTTTTGTTGATTTATAGCGGATTTCAAGTTTGTGAAGTATGCGAGCTAAGTCGGAAAGCCAGGTATAAAGCCTGTTTTCTTTCTATTAGCGCAACGGGACTTAGCCCATTCTGACCGGAGGCGGAGTGTCTCCGGCTTTGCTCCTTAATTCTGAATTCTGCTGTAAGTCAACAAAATTGGGCAATATTCAAAATTTAACATCAAAAAATCGGTTTTGCATCCTAATTTTGCTGGATTTATCTATTGAAGATTTACGGTTAAAAAATTAAGATAATATCCTAAATATCTGGAATTTGATAGATGACAAATAGACTTTTGGCTCTGAGTCAAGAGTCTATCTATTGAGGAGGCTATTAGGATTGCAAAAACTTTTATTAAAAAACTTAGTCCACATCAATACCAAGCTTTCTTAATCTTTGTGTTTGACTTGACTTATAGTCTGTAAAAGGCATTATCACAGGTTAAGGAGCTTTGTAATCAGCACTTTAATGCTTAGATGGCTAAAATAGAAAGGTTTCCCATAGGGTATAGTTGGTTTATTTAAACCACTCTTTACTAAAAATTAGGCTTTGTAACACTAAAAGTTGATTGTGAAGCAATATTACAAAGCTTGCAAAAATATTTAGAAATTGTCTACAAGACAAACATAGTTCTAACGTAGAACCTATTAAGAGAGACTTGAGGCAAATTTGATGATCGGAAATAATATTCAAAAGTATCGGTTTGTCTGTACCCTGACTTTCGGTGATATCTACGGTCAAATAATTGTTTGGTTGATTACAATTACCCTAAGTTTGGCATCAGCCTTGGCGCTAATGGGTGCCAAGCGACCTGTGTATGCTTTAGCAACAGCGGGTCTTGTCGTTCTGTTATCGTTACCTTTCTTGTTGTTTGCGTTTGTCACTACCTTGTTAAATCATATTGAGCTCACTCCTGTAGGCCCGGGAACCAAAATGGAACCCATGCCAGGTAATGTGTCTCAGCAACAACCTGTAGAAGCAACTAGCTAAAGAGTTAGGAGTTATGAGTCACTCTATCTGTCCCAATAATTCTTCATTTTTAATTTTTCACTCCTAATTCCAAAATTTGTAATTATATCCCTGTCATTTGTAGGCAGGGAATTTTTTTTGGTAAAGATGCTACTGTTGCAACGCACTACCTGATTAATCACGTCTCTACAATAGAACAGCAGGGGTTTGCAGTCGGGGGCTAAATATGCTGGAACATGATGTGATTATTGTCGGGGGTGGATTGGCAGGATGTCGCGCTGCTGTAGAAATTGCCCGTATTGACCCTAGTTTAAATATTGCTGTGGTTGCCAAAACCCATCCAATTCGTTCCCACTCGGTTGCGGCTCAAGGTGGTATGGCTGCGTCGCTGAAAAATGTTGATTCAAAAGATAGTTGGGAAGCACACGCTTTTGATACTGTCAAGGGTTCTGATTACTTGGCAGACCAAGACGCTGTGGCAATTCTCACCCAAGAAGCGCCAGGTGTGGTGATTGACTTGGAACACATGGGCGTTTTATTCTCTCGTTTATCCGATGGGCGCATTGCTCAACGGGCTTTTGGTGGACATTCTCACAATCGCACTTGCTACGCTGCTGACAAAACCGGTCACGCGATTTTGCACGAATTGGTTAACAATTTGCGGCGTTATGGGGTGCAAGTTTATGAAGAGTGGTACGTGATGCGTCTCATTTTGGAAGAGAATGAGGCGAAAGGTGTAGTCATGTTCCATCTTTTGGATGGACATATTGAGGTGGTGCGGGCTAAGGCGGTGATGTTTGCCACAGGGGGCTATGGTCGCGTTTATAACACTACCTCTAATGATTACGCTTCTTCTGGCGATGGTTTGGCAATGACTGCGATCGCAGGTTTGCCCCTGGAAGATATGGAATTTGTGCAATTTCATCCCACTGGCTTATATCCGGTAGGGGTACTGATTTCGGAAGCGGTACGGGGAGAAGGGGCGTATCTGATTAACAGTGAAGGCGATCGCTTTATGGCGAACTATGCACCTAGTCGGATGGAACTGGCTCCTCGTGATATTACCTCACGAGCGATCGCTTACGAAATTCGCGCTGGACGTGGTATTCATCTCAATGGTAGTGCTGGTGGCCCCTTTGTCTATCTGGATCTACGCCATCTGGGTAAAGAAAAAATTATGAGTCGCGTTCCCTTCTGCTGGGAAGAAGCCCATCGCTTGGTAGGCGTTGATGCAGTAACTCAACCTATGCCAGTCCGCCCGACAATTCACTATTGTATGGGTGGTATTCCAGTTAACACCGATGGGCAAGTTCGTAGTAGTGGTGATGGTTTAGTTGATGCCTTCTTTGCTGCGGGTGAGACATCCTGTGTTTCCGTACATGGTGCTAATCGTTTGGGGAGTAATTCTCTGCTGGAATGTGTCGTTTATGGTAAGAGAACTGGGGCTGCGATCGCTAAATTTGTGCAAAAACGTAAGTTACCCTCTGTAGATGAGCAACGGTATGTAACAGAAGCCCAGCAACAAATTCAAACTTTGCTAGAACAACCAGGACAGTACCGCATTAATCAAGTCCGTGAAGCTTTTCAGGATTGTATGACTGAGTACTGTGGTGTTTTCCGCACTGAGGCATTAATGACTGAAGGTTTGCAGAAACTAGAAGAAATACAACAAAAATACCCGCAAATTTATTTAGATGACAAAGGTAGTTGCTGGAATACGGAACTCGTGGAGGCTTTAGAATTGCGAAGTTTGATGGTAGTAGGGCAGACTATTTTGGCATCAGCTTTAAATCGCCAAGAGAGTCGTGGCGCTCATTTCCGCGAAGATTATTCCGAGCGAGATGATAGCAACTTCCTCAAACACACAATGGCTTACTATTCACCAGCCGGAATTGATATTCAATATCGACCGGTGGCGATTACTATGTTTGAGCCAAAAGAGCGGAAGTATTAGTTAAGGATGAAGTATGAAAAATAAAAGCTGAAATACCTTATTTTTCATACTTAATTGATTTTATAAATTAGACGGGGTGTTGGATAATGATACACACTTGACTAAGGAATTAGAAATAGGTCAAGATATCCAACAAATTCTCTAAGACTAGGAACACTATTAGTAAGTTGTATATATAGAAACTCATAATCGAGATTAGATGCAAGTCGATTGAGTTGGTTCTCGCTTTTGTTATAACCTTTACCTACAAGATTATAAATCTGTTTCATATCATCGGAAGGTTTAGGTCTTGCTTCCATATCATCAGTCTTAGGGCTAAATCCAAAAGATTCTTGAATTCTCTCTGGCGTTAGGCTTGCATCTATTTTGATAAAATGATTATATTCTGCTAAAAACCATGTTTCTATTTCCATCACAGCAAGAACTATGTCTATAGAAATCGTTCCTGCTGGCAAAGAATAACGCAAACCAGTTGTAAGCTTAGATTTTTGAGATATAGGTATTGGATAAACATCTCTTAATCCTATTACTCTCTCATAGCCAGAGGCAGTTAGAGTACTATATCTATCTCTTATATCTGAAACAACGCTGTTATCACTAAATGAGTTATAAATCAAAACATAAAATTTTGTTTCGGGAGTCAGAACAGCGTTCTTTATTACTGTCGTATATCTTTCTGATTGATTACCATTTATGGCTATTATTTCTATTGCAATTCTATTTCTACCTGCAATTTCTTTAAGTAATTTTTCTACAAAAATCTGTTCTGTTTGCCCTTCCACAAAAATAGCTAGCTTTTTCACTGATCTATCTGCTCCTTATTACCAAACCCTTCAACATAAAATTGAGTGGCAAAAAAGTCAAAATTGTTTAGACCAGTGAATTTAAAGTCTTCAAATACTTGTTTTGAATTATCTATGTTGTGAAGTTTAGCTAATCCTGGTTTTCTCTCAATTACTGACCAATATTCTAAAGGAACACCATTCATGATAAAACGATCATTAGTCGTCATCACTAGCTGAACTAATCCAGTCTGCGCTTTACTGATAAGTAACTTAATCATCGCTGATGCTCTTTCAAAATCGAGACCTTCTCCTATATCATCTATTAATATACAACTAGGTTTTTTAGCTAAAAGTGAGTAGTTTATTTGAATGATTAGAGATAAAGCTCTAAACATACCTTGAGATATTAGCCCTTGTTCAGTTCTCTCTTGTAGATCACTTTCCTGAACATAAAGACATTGTATTTCTATATATTGTAAGGATACTTCATCCTCTTCATCAGAAAATATAGCTGATGGCGTTTGAGTACCAATTTCAGATATGTTGTAACCTATAGATAACATATCTGATTTGATAGCTTCAATAAAAGCAGGACTTAGTTGGGATTTTCCTAGCTTAAATATATCAATTACGTTATCTGCATCTCTCAAGTTTATCTTTTTTCTTTTTTTAATAGGGTGATCGACCGCAAGATTTTTTCTACCTAAGTCTGTTCCAAATTGGTAGTAATTCAAGGAACTTGCCCAATTGTAAATTTCATCAAAAACAGGATGTTGGATAGAATCTCTCCGCTGAAAAGCAGCAACTTCATCAGTGGGAGTCTGAAATTCAATATTCATATGTAGCTTTTCAGCCCATATCTGACCCTCACCTGATTCATTCCTGTCAAGGTAATTCTTAGAACCAATAGTGAAATTCTCCTTAACTACCTGGCCTTTATCAACTGTCAATATGTAGACTTTCTTTTTATCTGTATTATCAGAATCAAAAGTTAATTTCCACTCTCGCGACATGCGATCAGGTCTTAGACTTGTGTCACCCGATAGTAAACCCGATATCAGGTTTATAGCCCTCAATATTTTCGATTTACCAGAGGCATTTTTACCAACAATCAAGTTTACATTGCCTATCTGACAACCATCTAAACGCCACTCACTTGGTAAACCTTTGTCCTGACAATATTCCACTAAGTCTAATTTCATGTATTTTTAATTGTTCCAGGTAATATTTGTTAAAACTTATTTACAAGTTATACTAATTATGATGATATATACTTAATAATAATCCATTAGCAAGGCTCATACTCAATTCTAATGCTATTCCTCTACATAAGTAAGTTCATCGCGAATTGACAGAGCAACAGGAACTACCCTCAAACATTCAAGATATGATTAGTCAGCAAAAAACTTACAGGGTTTTACGATCACACCTACCAAATGTGGTACTTAGCAATAAGTGCGAAGATATTTTCTCTATGCCGTAAAATTCTGACTATAAAAACAAGATTTTTATTTAAAATATGAGCGATTCACAAACTTGGTATATTGTCAAGCGTTCTGCTGGAAACTGCGAAATTCTCGCCAGCGACCAAGTTGGCGACAATAATCTAGAGATTGTAGAACAGTGGGGGCCTTTTAGTTCGCAAGAAGAAGCGATCGCTCGACGTGTTGGACTTATTAGGGCTGGAAAGTGCAAACCAGTTTAAGTTAGTAGTTAGAAGTTGACAGTGATGGACTTTATTCTTAACTCCTCACTATTAACTCCTAACTTTCATTCCTAACTCTTCATTTTTCTGCTGTAGGTGTCCCCTGAGCAGCAATTTTTTTACCTATCACTTCCAGTGCTTTAGCAAATTGGGGGTCTTTTAGGGTAGCGAGTTTGTCACGTTCGTTGAGCCACAAATCCTGTCGCTGGGCATCTGTCAAATCTACCTTTACATCTGGATCAATACCATGCTTATTAATATCTCTATCATTAGGCGTATGGTATTTAGCAATTGTCACTGCTAATCCTGAGCCATCTTCTAGGGGACGCACCGATTGCACTAATCCCTTACCAAAGGTTTGAGTACCTACCAAAGTAGCACGTTTGTTGTCCTGCAACGCTCCTGAAAGGATTTCGCTGGCACTGGCTGAACCTTTATCTACTAATATTACCAACGGTTTATTTGTCAGAGCGCGTCCGTTTGCCATTTCTCGCTCTCGCTCACCTTGGCGGTCAATGGTAGAAACAATTGTGCCTTTATTCAGCCACATCCGGGCAATATCTATACTGGAGAAAAGTAACCCACCTGGATTACCACGCAGATCAAGGATATATCCAGCTACCCGTTTGCTTTCTAAATCTCTAATGGCAGTTTGCATTTCTTTACTAGCATTGGCACTGAACTGGTTCAAGCGAATGTAGCCAAGATTACCTGCTGGAGTTTTCTTTTGGGAATATTTAACTGGATGGATTTCAATCCGCGCTCTTTTGATGTCAAACTGTTTTGTCTGACCATTGCGCTGAATCGTTAAGGTGACTTTCGATCCTGCTTCACCTCGAATCAGGGATACTGCCTGATTCGTATCCATCCCCTTGGTACTTTTATTGTCGATTTTGAGAATGACATCTTTTGCCAAGATACCAGCTTTAAAAGCTGGTGTATCTTCGATTGGCGCAATTACAACCAATTGCTTGGTTTTTTCATCCTGACTAATGGTAATCCCAATCCCTGTAAGTTCCCCAGAGGTATCCACTTGCATATTCTTGAATTCCTGTGGGTCCATAAACCGGGTATATGGATCTTCTAGCTTTTTCAGCATTTCCCGAATGGACTTATACGCATCCTGCGGATTACTGTAGGACTTGCTCAAGTATTCTTTACGAACAGCCTGCCAATCTACCTGATTAAAAGTACCGTCTACATATTGGCGTTGAATAACTTGCCAAACTTCATCTACCAATTCTTTAGGACTTGCTTTAAATAAAGCCTGACCTCGCGAGTGAATGCCAAGGCTAGTAACAGCGATCGTGGAGAGTGTCACTGCCGTAGCACCCAAAACAAGCCTACTTTTTGTAATCACCATAATGACAGCTGCGTCAGAGGGAAAATAATATAGTCAGTATGCTCAATCTAACACAGGCTACCACTGTACAGACCGAGTATGTATTCTTAATTTAAACAAAATACTTGACAATCCGGCTACCTTATTGGTTAAAAGATACAAAGTTTTTGGGGATTGGGCATGGGGCATGGGGCATTGGTTATTTATTCTTCTTGTCTTCCCCTGCTTCCCCTACCTCCCCTGCCCCTTTACGGCTCTACCCAGCGTTCATCTGCCTTAATGAGGTTAATTAATTCCTCTACACCTTTATCTTCTGGGACTTTTTTAATTTCTTCTCGCCCACGATACAAAGAAATGTAACCAGGTGTTTTGCCAACATAGCCATAGTCGGCATCTGCCATTTCTCCGGGGCCATTGACAATGCAACCCATAACTGCAATATCTAACCCAGTTAGGTGTTTAGTGGCTTCCCGGACTTTGTGCAGAACTTCCTCTAGGTTAAACAAAGTACGTCCACAGGAAGGACAAGCGACGTATTCCACCATCGTTTTTCGCAATCCCAAAGCTTGGAGAATGCTATAGCAGACGGGAATTTCTTTTTCTGGTGCTTCTGTAAGTGAGACGCGAATTGTATCACCAATGCCATCAGCTAGTAATGTGGCAATACCTGCTGTGGATTTTATTCGCCCGTATTCGCCATCACCAGCTTCCGTAACGCCTAAATGTAATGGGTAATCCATACCCAAGTCATCCATGCGCTTGGCAATGAGGCGATAAGCGGCTAGCATCACCGGGACTCGTGAGGCTTTCATAGAAATTACCAAGTTGCGGAAATCTAAAGATTCACAGATGCGGATGAATTCTATGGCGGATTCCACCATTCCTTCTGGGGTGTCACCGTAAGTAAATAGCATTCTCTCGGCGAGGGAACCGTGATTTACGCCAATTCGCATCGATTTTCCTTGATCGCGCAAAGAAACTACCAGAGGTTCTAGGGTTTCGCGGATTTTTTCGCCAATTTCGTCAAATTCGGCTTTAGTATACTCAGTTCGATTGACGTTGGGTTTTTCAAAGACATATAATCCTGGATTAATCCGCACTTTTTCTATGTGCTTGGCAACTTCCACAGCGATTTTTAGCCCATTGTGATGGACATCAGCCACAATGGGCACATCTTGGTAAGTTTTAATTAATTTTTGTTTAATTTCTGCTAAAGCTTTAGCATGAGCCATACTTGGCACCGTGACACGGACAATTTCGCAGCCAATTTCGTGCAGACGACGAATACCAGCCACGGAACCATCAATATCAAGGGTGTCTTCGTTAATCATTGACTGCACTACAACGGGGTAGCCACCGCCAATGGTGACATTTCCCACCTTTACGGGACGGGTTTTACGCCGCTTGATGGTTGTATCAAAGGTAGGTTGGCTGGATGTAGTATTTGAAGTATCTACTATGGGCAGAGTTTGCATAACCTGATTAGGTAAATTTGCTGTCGTTAAAATATCAGATTTGATAAATCTCTGTTTCCCAGATTGCCACAGGTGGTGGCTCTTTTGGTGATTAGATAGAAAAAAGTTGTCCTTGAAAAACGGTGCGGGTGCGGCAAGCCAATGTTTTTACAACATAAAAATAGCCCTGACGGCAGTTTATTTATGTTAAATGACTTTTTCTGGTCGTGTATTGGCTCGCGCAAATTGCTGCATTTTTGCACAGTAAAGAAGGACGAGGAATATTGTAGTAAAAATTTTCTTCTATACCGCCAATGCAATACCAATGCTACAGCTTCATTTATCGCTTACCACGACAATTAGTTAAATGTGAGTAACACAGCATTCTTTGGTAGTGATGATCTGAGAGTGTCATAAGTGTATACAGACATTTGCCACCACCAGTTACATTAGACTTATCACTAAATTGTTTGACACCCATGCTAGAAAAAGCATCCACATTCCAGAAAGCTATAGAGGCGGTAGAAGCATTAGATCCAGAAGCTCAGGCTATTCTTGTAGATATTATCCAAAAGCGCCTCAAACAACAGCGACAGAATGACTTATTAAAAGAAATCGCGCAAGCAGAGAATGATTATGCTCAAGGGAATGTCCGGCGTGGTTCAGTTGCAGATTTGATGGCGGAGTTAGACGAATGAAAAATTTGGTTTGGAGTCCGACTTTTGTTCGTGCTTTTAAGCGTCTAGTCAAGAAAAATCCTGAGTTACGTTCTCAAATTGAGCAAGTATTACAACAAATAGCTGAAGACCCATTTCAAGCCAGTTTACGTAGTCACAAGCTAAAAGGTGATTCATCGGGTAGATACTCATCTTCAATTGATTATCATAATAGGATTTTATTTAAATTTGTGACAAATCCTGAATCAGGAGAGGAAGAAATTTTGTTGCTAACTTTAGGTTCCCATGATGAGGTTTACTAAATAAGGCATTATGTTTAACTGAGGCAAGCTTAATAATTACAACATAAATGCAGAATTATATGAATACCCAAACAACAACTCAAGTACCAATTCCCTGGCATTTTAACTCCAATAAGGTAGGAAAAGTCTGGCGCGTACCTTACCAAGAACGTGCCGCCGAAGCTGAAATCTGGTCAAAACAACACAATATAAAACCAGCATCTTTAGATAAAACCCGTATTTGCCTACTATTAATTGATGTTCAAAACACCTTTTGCATCCCAGAATTTGAATTATTTGTAGGTGGAAAATCTGGTAATGCGGCGGTGGATGATAACGTCAGATTGTGTGAGTTTATCTATCACAACTTGGCAGTAATTACAAAAATTGTACCTACCTTAGATACCCACACAGCAACGCAAATTTTTCATCCCATCTTTTGGGTAAACGCCGCCGGAGAACATCCCACTCCAGCTGCGACTAGCATTACCCCAGCAGATATTGAACAAGGTATTTGGAAAGTCAACCCAGCAGTTGCAGACACTGTTACTAATGGCAATTATGAATCATTAGAAAAACATACTTACCATTATGTTAAGCAACTCAGTCAAGACGGAAAATATCCCCTCACTGTTTGGCCTTATCATTCTATGTTAGGTGGTATCGGTCATGCTCTAGTTTCATCGGTAGAAGAAGCGATATTTTTCCACGGCATTGCGCGTCAGACCCAAACGCAATTTGAAATCAAAGGTGAAAATCCTTTAACAGAAAATTATTCAATTTTACGTCCAGAGGTGTTGGAAGATTTTGAACAACGTCCACTTGCTCAAAAAAACACGCGCCTAATTAAACAACTTTTAGAATATGATGCAGTAATTATTGGTGGTCAAGCTAAAAGTCATTGCGTCGCCTGGACAATTGACGATTTATTAACAGAAATTAAACAGGTAGATGCTACCCTTGCTAAAAAAATCTATCTGCTAGAAGATTCCACTTCCCCTGTTGTTGTCCCCGGTGTTGTAGACTACACAGAACAGGCAGATGCGGCATTTAAAAGGTTTGCAGAAGCAGGAATGCGTATCGTAAAATCTAGCGGAAATATAGCATCATTTTTTTAACACAAAGGATCGCATTCGCAAAGCGTCTGGTAGAGAAGGTTTCGCAGAGGAACACAGAGATTTCCTTTGCATTCCTTTGCGCTTCCTCGGCGTTCCTCTGCGTTTAAAAACAAACCTCATTTCTTCAAATAACCTTTGGGATCTTGCGCCACCCAACCCAGAGATGAGCTAGAACGCACTTCAAAATGGAGGTGCGGTTGATTGGAGGTTGGTTGTCCGCTAGTGCCTACTGTTCCAAGTAAGTCGCCTTTTTTAACTTGCTGACCGACAGTAACTTTAATGGTGTCAAGTTGGGCGTAGCGGCTTTGGAGTCCGCCACTGTGGTTAATGATGACCAATTTGCCATAACTACCTTGGTCGCTGGCAAAGGCTACGGTTCCAGGCGCGATCGCTTGTACATTAGAACCAACTGGTGCTAATAAGTCAATACCGCTATGGAAGAAAACTTGACCTGTCGCAGGATTAATTTGCCAACCGTAAGCTAATCCCACATTTGCGGCTTGTGCTAAAGGGTATCCAGACAAGGATTCACGGTTTGGCGTTTTTGTCTCAGTAGATAAAGGGGACTTAGTTACAACACCATTAGGCGACCAATTTACCCCTGGAACAAACACGATTCTAGGGTTTTGTTGGCAGCCATTGATCTCAAAAAGGCTATCCGCACGAACTTTGTATTGTGCCGCTACTTGTCGCCAAGTTTGACCGCTAGGCACTTCAACTACAATCCCATTGTAGGGAGGAATTTGAAGCACACTACCAACTGTGGCAACTGCACCGCTCTGCAAAGTTGGATTCATGCCAATAATAGTTGTAGGTATGAGATTGTAGCGCTGCGCTATGCTCTCCAAAGTTTCACCACGAACAACTTTATGGCGTTGGAAGCGAGATAAGGCTGGAATTGGGCAATCATCGACAGCAGCATTAGCGCTGTTCGAGTTTAGCAGTATGCTTACTAGGCCCAAGGCGCTAATTAAGCTACAGAGAAACAGTTGACGAAAGGGTAAAATCATGTCTTCAGGTCAAGAGCGCACTAACTTTAGATTTTAGATGGGAAGAGTGGGAATTGGGACTAGGGGCTAGCTGACAAGAGGACAAAGAGAATAAGCAATGCCCAATGCCCCATCCCCAATGCCCCATTCCCCATTCCCCAATTCCTCGTAAATTGATCTGTCCACTTGCCGTTAGCTTGACTACACTTAGAAATTAGCAACTGCATTGCTATCCTTAAGCAAAATGATTATGAAGTTATCCTTAAAGCAACTGGCGGTTTATGTGTTTTTACTGGTGATCGGCGGTGGTGCAGGTTTGTTAGGCAGTCGCTATCTCCTGCCACAAAATCGCTCGTTCCAACAGTTAAAAAATGTAACAATGGCTTTGCCTCCAGAATCCGTAGTTCCTAATTCTTCTAACGGAACCATTGGGGCTAATGGGAGCGATAATGTAAATTTTATTGCGACGGCAGTGCAAAAAGTTGGCCCGGCTGTGGTGCGAATTAATGCTACTCGCAAAGTCGCCAATCCTATCTCTGACGCATTAAAAAATCCCCTCTTGCGGCGATTTTTTGGAGAGGATGAGCAACCAATTCCCCAAGAACGTATTGAGCGCGGTACAGGATCGGGATTTATTTTGAGCGAAGATGGAGAATTACTCACCAACGCTCATGTGGTAGCAGATACAGATACAGTACAAGTTACCCTCAAGGATGGTCGGACTCTAGAGGGGAAGGTGGTAGGTGTTGATTCTGTGACAGATGTGGCAGTGGTGAAAATCAAAGCGAATAATTTACCGACGGTGAAGCTGGGCAATTCGCAAAACTTGATACCAGGACAATGGGCGATCGCTATTGGCAATCCTCTAGGTTTAGATAATACTGTCACTATCGGCATCATCAGCGCTACTGATCGCACCAGCACTCAAGTGGGTGTCCCAGATAAGCGAGTCAGCTTTATCCAAACTGATGCCGCAATTAACCCTGGAAACTCTGGTGGCCCGTTGTTAAATGCCCAAGGTGAAGTGATTGGTGTTAACACCGCCATCCGCGCTGATGCTCAAGGACTTGGTTTCGCCATTCCCATTGAAACCGCCGCCCGCATCGCCAACGAACTTTTTACCAAAGGGCGTGTAGAACATCCCTTCTTAGGTATTGAAATGGCAGACCTTTCTCCCACCAGAAAAGAGCAGATTAATCAAGAAAATCAGCTAAATATTCAACAGGATGCAGGGATTGTGATTAAAGGAGTCACACATGATTCCCCAGCCAAGCGTGGAGGACTGCTTTCTGGAGATGTGATTCAAAAAGTTAACGGTAAACCAGTTAAAACCTCAGCCCAAGTTCAGAAACTGGTGGAGTCTAGCAAAGTTGGGGACATTTTAGCTATCGAAGTCAACCGTAGCGGCAAAATTCAAACTTTCAAAGTACAATCAGCAGCTTACCCTGAAAGGAAGTAGTCAAAATAATTGATAATTCGTAATTCGTAGTTGCCAGACACTGGCGGACTTGCTTTGCACGTCGCTATCCGTGGAAGCTTGAACTTTCCACATAAGTCTTGTTTACCACTGAATTTTTAATTTAGTGTGGGCTGCTATACCCTTTTTAATTACGAATTACGAATTACGAATTAGTAATTATTTGCTCAATAGTCCCAGAATATTTGACTACTAACTATTAATTATTGACCATTAGACAAATGCTCTAACTGCATTCTTTGTTCCATCTGGCGCAGAAAATACCCTGTCATCATGGCCGACGCTAGAAGCCCAGCTAAGTTGTCCCGATCTGTTGTGATTTGCACGTTGAAATTTTCTGCCGGGAGCATTCCCACAAGCCCTTGGACATTTTGCGAGATGATTTGTTTAATTTCGGGGCTGGCGGACTGAGCAATCCTCGCTAAAACATCAGGAGACTGATGCTGTAGATATTTGAGTAACTGATTGGGGTATTCCTCAGAGTGGTCGGAAAGAAGTTGATTAGGGTGTTCCTCAGAGTTGTCATTCAAAAAGTCAGGATTAAACACCATTGGCAGTTTTATTTAGCTTAATTGCTAACTCTACTCTAAACCATAGTACAAGGGTAGCGCATTCACCACAGGTATAAGTCGTAAAGAGGGCATTGGGCATTGGGCATGGGGCATTGGGCATTGGTTAATTAATTATTCTCCCCTGCCTCCCACTCCCTACTCCCCACTCCCCACTCCCTCCAGTTCTAGTTCTAGTTGTTCTTCCTTCTGACTGGTGGAAAGTATTTGCGGGAGTTGTTCGATTTGGAAATATTGATGGAATTTTGGGGTTACTTGGAGTGAGTAGGAGCGAGAATCGCTGTCTCGGCGCTTGCGGATGAAACCAAGTTCGACTAGTTCTGGAACGTGCTGATATACTCCTGAGCCGCGCAGGTTAATCAAGTCGCTTTGGAGTATGGGACTATTAAGGGCGATCGCAGCCAAAGTCCGCAATGCACCTACACCCAATTCTACTGGTATCATAGTTTGCACTAAATCATGAAAGTCAGACCGTAGTTGCAAACTGTAACCATCTGGGGTTTCTATTACTTCTAGGGCACTATCTCGGTGGGCATAGTTGTCCATGAGTTCAATTATGCCTTCTTTGACAGTGGCGCGATCGCACGCGGCATACTCGGCGATTTCGCCGAGCGACAAGGGTTTACCCTTTAAATAGAGAATTGCTTCTATCTTGGTCGCTGTAACTGTAATCATTTAATTATTAGTCATTGGTCATTTGTCATTAGTCATTAGTACATGACAACTAACAATTAACAAGTGTGTGGGATTATATCGTAAATTGTCAAAATATTCTTTAAAATTCTCAAATTGGGGATTGGGCAATTCAATTTTGGCTTTTAGATTTTGGATTTTAGATTAAATTTCAATCCAAAATCCAAAATCTAAAATCTAAAATTCTTACTCCCCACTTTCTCAAAAGCCTCTACTCGTGAGAATAAATTCTGCGATCGCTAAATCTTGGGGAGTGGTTACTTTTAAATTTGTCTCTTCTCCCTCGACAATTCGCACTTCAATGCCACACCTTTCAAATAAAGCGGCGTCGTCAGTTACTTCCCAACCTTGACGAACACCTTCAGCGTGGCACTGTTTCAACAACTTGACATCAAATCCTTGGGGAGTTTGTGCCGCCCATAGTTGTCGTCTGTCGGGTGTTTGTTGAATTATGCCTTGTTCATCGACAACTTTGATGGTGTCTTTGACCGGTACACCAGCAATTAAACCGGGACAGTGGCGAATGGCTTCGGCACAAGAATTAAATAAATTTGGTGTGGCTAGGCATCTAGCGCCATCGTGAATCAATACTTGCTCTGCGGCTACTGGCAGGGATTGCAAGCCATTGTAAACAGATTCTTGGCGGGTGGAGCCACCTTGAATCAATTCGACTGGTTTAGTCAGCTTCAGATCGGCGAGAATTTTCTTGAAGTCTGGCCAATCGATAGGTTGAGAAATAATCCCGATCCAACTGATTGTACTGGCGGCTTCTGCGGCTAATAAAGTCCAGGCAATAATTGGTTGCGATCGCACCTTCAGCAGGAGTTTATTGCGGTTACTCCCCATTCTTTTTCCGATTCCCGCAGCTGGAATTAGTAAATACACAGAATTCCTCAATCTTTAAGCTATATATTTTCCCCTAAAATAGGGAGCGAGTAAGCGTCAATAAATATTATGCGAGTAGTAGCCCTTGTACCTGGCGGAATTGGCGACCAAATTCTCTTCTTTCCGACTCTAGATGACCTGAAGCGCCATTACCCTAACGCTCAGATAGATGTTGTTGTTGAACCAGGGTCAAAGGCTGCCTACCGAGTGAGCAAGTCAGTTCACGAGGTACTAGCCTTTGATTTTAATGACCGTAACAGTCTGGCGGATTGGGGGAATTTGGTCGGCAACATTCGCGATCGCGAATACGATGTTGCCATTGCTGTTAAGCAAAATTGGTTGATGGGTCTTTTTCTCTGGTTGACAGGAATTACCACACGCATTGGCTACCAAGGCAAAGGAGCGGGTTTTCTTACCCATGCTGTGCCGTTCAAACCATCTCAGTATGCGGCAGCATTATACCACGACTTGTTGCAACCATTAACCATAAAAACCCCTGTCCCAGAATTAGCAGTAAATGTGCCAAAAACAGATATTGACTGGGCAGAAAACGAACAAAAACGCTTAGGGGTGAATGAAACAGGCTATATCTTGATTAATGGCGGTTCTGGCCAGTTATCCCAAGCTAAAGAACTGGATAAAATCTACCCTGTCGAGAAATGGCATCAAATTATTCAAAACTTCCAAGATAAGCAACCCGATCTGCCTGTGGTAGTCATTAAGGGATTTGGCGATGAACAGTTTGTGCGATCGCTTCTGGGGTCTTCTCCAGATATCAAGGTAACTGCGCCAAGCGATATTGGTAAGTTAACTGCCATAATTGCCGGGGCAAATTTGATGTTGTCTACTGATAGTGCGGCACTACAACTAAGTGTTGCAGTCCAAACTTATACCATTGCCCTATTTGGGCCTACTGATCCAGTTAAGTTGTTGCCAAAATACGATAAATTCTTAGCCATTGAATCCCCTACGGGAAAAACGGCGGATATTTCACCAAACGCAGTTTTAGAGAAAATTTGGGGTGGCTAAACTAGCAGTTTGCCTCAATTTCTCCAATCAACCTATTGGATATCCAATATAGTTATGCGTTTGTTGAATGACCGCAAAACCTGGATGTGACAGCTAGATTTTGCGGTTATTCAGTATTTAAAGAAGAATACAAAAGTCAGAATTCAGAATTCAGACACTCTCTACAAGACACTGCTCTATCTACCAGTCGCCCAGAATTCAGTATGAATTCTGGCTCCTGACTCCTGAATTCTTTCTTCTTAAAATATCCCAAAAAAAGCATCATCTAATTCATAACCCAGCATTTGGGCCATAGACTTTAGCCGCGATAGACTGGGGATGTCTTGCTGTTTAAGCCAATCACCTAAAATAAAGATTTTGTGCATCAAAAATATTTCTAAGGCTTCAGGATTGTATTGAATGCCTTCTTGGGAACTAAACTGATGTGGTACAAGCATGGCGGCATAACGAGCGAATTCCCCAGCTTTCCAATCTAGTAAAAATGGCAACCAAGGATATTTAGCATCTAGGCGCACAAACCACAGGCGCACTTCTGGAATTTCTGAGAGTTCCCGTGGATCGCCAGCTTCGAGATCGTAATTGATATCAAAGCGTAGCTGCTGTTCATGGGATTCGACTCCCTCTTGCAGCATTTGTTCAATCACCGTTGACGCAGGAGATATATCCAGATTGTTAATCAGGTCATTATTGAGTGCGATCGCAATTGTCTTTGACTCAGCAGCCACTTTCTTTTTGCTCAACTTTAGGATCGACAATCTACAGTAGCAGCTTTCAGGGCTTGACGCTAGATTGACCCTTACTAGCACAAAGTTTTTTTTACTAAGCAATTAGTATTTAGTGATACTAATTCTTCCTAAGTTTGCATTTTATACTTACTCTTCATCCGATTTAAATAGTATGCCATGAGCATCACACTACTTAGGAAAGGCAATGCCTGCCCCAAAGTGGACATTTACAGCAATTTTAAGTTAAAGTTGTAATGAGTTTGTTTTAGATTAAGGTCTGACAAAGTAGCCATCAACAAGCAAGAAATAGGTCATTATTTATCCTCACCTGTTACTTCCGCAGCATCACAAGCCAAAACATAAGTACAGGTAGAACAATGGTATGCAATATTATTGCATATATTAAATAACCAATAAAAATTGAAGTGGGAAAATTCCCCCAACAGTTAAGAAGCTGTAATATGCAAAAACAAACAATTTCTACAAAACCAATTCGTTCTTTAGAAGATGCGTTAGATCGGTGTCAAATACTTGGTATGCGCGTTAGTCGTCAGCGTCGCTTTATTCTGGAACTACTTTGGCAAGCAAATGAACACCTTGCTGCAAGAGAGATTTACGATCGCTTGAACCAACAAGGCAAAGAAATCGGTCATACTTCTGTTTATCAAAATTTAGAAGCATTATCAAGTCAAGGCATTATTGAATGTATTGAACGCTGTGATGGGCGTTTATACGGCAATATTAGTGACTCTCACAGTCATATAAATTGTGTGGATACAAATCAAATTCTTGATGTTCATGTAGAACTACCAGAAGATTTGATCCGCAAAATTGAAGAAGAAACAGGAGTGCGGATTACTGACTACAGTATTAACTTTTTTGGCTATCGTAATCCGCCAGAGGGTTAGGAGTAGGAGGCAGGGGGCAGGGGGCAGAGGGGAAAATTCTGCTCCTATATACATACACTTCCCTATTCCCTATTCCCTATTCCCTATTCCCTATTCCCTATTCCCTATTCCCTATTCCCTATTCCACAATAGAATTATTGCCAAAAACTGTTTCATCATCGGACTCATCATCATATAAATCTATTTGTAAATTTCCGCCTTCGCAGCTTTCAATTAGTCCGATCGCAGGGGTCTTGTTTCCATTAACATCTATATTTGGTGTGATTATTACGGTGTTTAAAAAGGGCTGTTGCGAGCGCAAATGTTTCAGCTTTTGAAACGACTCTTTGGAGAACAAGCCACCATTATCGTTGGCTAATTTTTTGTCAGCCTCAACCAGGATGGCATCAAATAAACAGGCGTTGGTAAAATTGACAGAGTTTAGATTTATCCCCATAAGGTTTGCCTGTTGGAGGTTTGCGCCTGTAAAGTTTGCCTGTTGAAGGTTTGCACCTGCGAGATTTGCGCCTGCGAGGTTTGCATCTGCGAGGTTCACCTGTTGTAAATTGGCTCCAGCTAAATTCGCCCCTGTTAACTCCGCATTGGATAAGTTTGTTTGCTCAAGATTTACCCCAGTTAACACCACTTGCGATAAAGATGTTCCCGATAAATTGAGTCCAGCCAAAGATTTAATTCGGGTTGCGAAGGCATTTTTATGCAAAACCGTTGTCTTAGCAATTAGCATACTCAGCGCCTCTGGATTGAATTCTGTTAAATTCGCTGGATTCCCACAAGGACAAAAAGGAACTTTTGTTTCTCTATAGCAAGCACAAAGCAATAAAAACACATTCAATCCCACCGCAGCATTCACCTGTTCAACATTCACTGGGTTTTGCAGTGCATGAAAATGAGTTAAAGCGTTGTGTGCTATCCCTTCATCTAACCAACGTCCTTGACAGTAAGCACGCCAGAAAGACAAAAGACGTTGAAATAAAACTTCAAAGGAAAATTTGTGCTTTTGCTGGCGGCGTAATCCTGCAATTGCCAGTTCTTCAAGTTCTTGGCTCAGTATCCCGTAACCTAGTAAATTATAAATATGTTGGGCTACGCTACTGGGAGAATCAAGCAAAAAAGCGGAAGTGCCGTAAGCCTCATCTTGGTACTGAGTCAGAATTTTAAGTTGGGCAGCAATAGCATCTGCACAAAGAAATTCTCCTAATTTGATATAGGAAAACTCAATTAAACTACTTTTTGCAGCGCTTTTGCTTGAGCTTTCTAAATCCCGAATTTTAAAGTAAAACCCTGGTAGAGTATTAAATTCGCCAACCAAATTAATTTGATGACGTTGTGAGTGTAAAATTTTGAGAGCGATCGCTTGCATCTGCTCAAGTAAATCTTGGGGATGATGCCCAGCAAGTAAATTAGCGATCGCTTCTGGACTTCGGTGGATATGAGCCGATCCTGAACGCAGTAGCATCGTCTTGATTCCACCAATTAGCGGATAGCCCAATAACCATCGACTCAGGCGATAGTGAATTTCCCATAACAGAGAGGAATTTTGGGTATTAGTAGCTAACTGCAATAGTTCATCATCCAGCAATCCGTCGCGGTGCAAAATGCCCAATAAATGCAGCATTAGGGGTTGACGGACAAGGACAGATAATTCTTTTAACTTTGAGTGGCTGGCAAATAACCCTGCCTGTTTTAACAATGTAAATAAATTTTGAGCGATCGCCAACGATTGCACTTTTGCCCATTGCTGAAACCATTGTTTGAATTCGTCTACATCTAACGGCTGAATATTAATTCGTTTCAACAATAGCGGTAGTTCTGGGGCGATTTCTGGTAATGTCGTTGAGCGACTTGTCAATACAATTTTGTGTCGCTGCTGAGATTGAAAGTTGAGCAACTGCTGAATAAAAATTGCTTGTGCCCTTGTACCCTGATGAGAACGGGGTAGTTCATCTAAACCATCTAGCAGCAATAGACAAGGGAGATTTTCTTGCTCTAACCAAGTTGCAAGATTAACAGGAAAGGCAGAATTTAGGGTTTCGATTAAAGTTTTACCGTATTTTACATCTCGCAGCCTAATTAATATAGGCATCCAAGTAGGGTAGAATTCTTGTGCTATCTGTGCTGCCCAAAGTTGGCAAAAACTAGTTTTTCCATAACCAGGTTCCGACTCAATCACAGCGATCGTTTCTAAATCAGTTAGCTGTTGCTGCGCCCATGTCTTTAAATCAACTGGTTTAAGAGTTTTTTTATCAAGCTGAGAAATAGTTTCCTCCATTGGTAAGCCTTTTTGTGGCACATAGATATCCTTAAGGGCAAAGGATTCCATCAGCAAAGGCAGACTAAGATTTTGAATCAAACTTGCACGATAATGTTCACGGTGCAAATCAATTTTCTCACCGACTGTAGAACCAACTTCGGGGGCGCTCAAACTGGGAGATAATGAAATCCCCAAACGGAAGAATTTTTGCAGTTGGGCTAGAGGTGCAGCATTCTCGGTAACGACTACCAGTAAGTAGCCAGGAAGCGAGTTAAGCAAACGCTGTGTTAAGAGTTTAGCTTCAGGTTCCTCTGCACCATTGGCAACAAACCAAGCGATCGCAGCGTTATTGATTTGTTGTACCAGTAAAGAATCTGCAACCAAAGATAGTGCTTGTTCAGCTTGAGTGTCAGTCAATTTACCTGGACTGAGAGTTTTCAGCAATCCTTGCAGTTGCGGATCTTGGAGAGTGAGTTTACCCACTTCCTCTTTAAGTATGTGTGGTTGAATGGGTATACTTGCCCGATCTAACCACGGTTTTTGCAGCCTTCCTTCCTGCTCTAGAATTGCTTGCAAAGCTTGGAGATAGGCAATTTGAAACGCTAGCCATGTACCTTCGTTGCGTTTTAATGGTTTTTTTTGGCTGAGGCTACGCAATAGGTTTTCTGTCAACTCTGAAATCACACTGATTTCTTCCCAAACAATGCCTAAAGGCAGTTCTAAAACCTCTACTAAGGTACAGATATCAAAAGGTATGAGGCTTTTGACTTCCATATCCTGAACAATCCGGTAGGCAATACCTGCCAATTGCCCCGCCGAAAATTCTTTGATTTGATTGATTGCAATATAGCGTTCTGCCAACCAGTGCCGAATACTCAAGTTCATTTAATTACACAGTGACTGCTGTTTATGGCAATTATGATCGATTTATCAGTTGGCGAAAACAGGCGACAATGGGGAAAACAAACTTTTGTATCAAAGCTGTTTTCTGATTGGTCAAAACATTGCTTGTGTAATTGAGTAGACTATGAGCGATCGCCCTCTAAAATTATTGTTAATCGACCAAGACCCGATTTTTCGTCTGGGATTACGGGTAGCTTTGGAAGCAATTCCTAATCTGGAAGCGATCGCAGCAGTAGAAACTGACACTGCTGCCTTGCAAATTTTAGCAGAAATTGCCCAAGAAGACCCTAATCAGTTAAATTTGGTGGTTTTGGAATTTGGTAATGGTCGCTCCATCACCAGTCAACAGCTAGGTTTACAATTCTGTCGGCAACTCAGAGCCTTATATCCAAACCTGCCGATTTTGCTCCTCAGTTCTGTGCAAGAACAAGGATTACTATTAGCTGCCAAATCTGTTGGTATTAATGGCTACTGCCCCAAGGGTACACCACTTCCTGAGTTAGTCGTCGCCATACAAGAAGTTGCCGATGGTGGTTCCTATTGGTTCCAGAACACAGAAGCAATAATCACTCCTAACAGTACAGACGCAATTAATCGCGTCTCTCCCTATTCCTCAGTCCCTTTTTCTAAACTACGAAATAATTTACGTTTGTCAGGAATTGCTAACATTGACGTTACCTTAACCGCAGTAACAGCACAATTAAAAGTCCCCGGACTACCAGTACTAGATCGAGCAATTTTAGCTGGACAAAGGCGAGAACTGCTAGCGGCTCGTTGGTTGCTAAATCGGTTGCTAGTTTCATCACAAGAAAAGCAAGACGAACATACCCCCATTGCTGATGAGTTGCCTCTGACTTCTTCATTAAGTAGTGCCATTCGACAAAGACCAACTGTGTCACCTTTGCTTAGTCCAGGAACACTACAATCTGCCTTGTTTGCAGATTGTGTTACTAAACTTCAATTTTCTTTACGAAATGTCACAGATATACCTTTAGAAATTGATATATTTCGTGAGGATAAAAAACGGGAATTACTTTATATTATTCTGCAAAAATTGGCTGAACAGTTAGATGAACTGCGTGCTTCTCAAATAGAGGCAAATCAATTATATGAAGTAAAAAATACTTTAATACGCGACTTATGGCAAGCAGGAATTACAGAGTTTTTTGGAAAATTTAATCGAATACAAATAGGAAATAAGAATATAGAAATTGTTAATCTGTTACTGCAAAATGCAGAAGTTGTGCAAAGAGATATTCTCAATAAAATACCGCTAGTTTGTGAGCTGTATTCTTATCTAATATTTCAAACACAATTAAATATTGATAATACTTCATATCCAGTAGTGAGTGCTGAATCGAAGTTTCAAGCATTAATGATTGTCGAGAACTTGTTGATTCAGGTAGCGAATGGGGTAGTGCAACCACTGCTCAATTATTTAGCAGATGTAGAAGCGATTAAACAAAATTTTTATGGACAACAATTAATTTCCACAAGAGAAATTGAAAGATTTAGAAATGATTTATCGTGGAAATATCGGTTAAATAATTATATAAATGAGCCAAAAGCAGTTTTTGAAAGTCGGTATGAGCTATTTGTAATTGCGCCTCGTGGCATTGCCAATACTTTAGTTTATGCCCCTCGAAACCAGGAATTAGTCAAACTTTCCAATATTCCTTTAATAGTGACATTAATCTTAGAATTTAGTGATGCGATCGCACCACGTTTAAAATCATTATTAGCTGTTGTAGGTAGTGGTATAGTCTTCATTCTTACCCAAATAATTGGTAAAGGTTTAGGTTTAATCGGTCGTGGTATTCTTCAAGGGATTGGTAGTGCTTCGTTAATAGAAAAGAATTTTAGACGAAATAGCGATCGATTCAAGTGAAGAAGTAGAGGAGCAGGGGAAGAAGAATTATTGATTAATGCCCAATGACAAATGACAAATGACAAATGATTTTATAGGGCTAGCAATTTCTTATGTTTACGCAACTAGTTTGCTTGTCATAGGCGAGGGGCTGCGTAGGCTGTTTGGTGTAAAGCCAGATTTGACCCGCAAAGTAATTCATATTGGTGCAGGGATGTGGGTTTTTGGTGTCCTGCTGCTGTTTAAACACTGGGAAATCGGAATTATACCTTTTGCGACCTTTATCGGGCTTAACTACTTGTTTTACCGCTACCGAGTTGTTGGCGCAATGGATACCCAGGATAGCTCACCTGGAACAGTTTATTTCGCTATCTCAGTGACGCTGCTTTTTGGGCTACTGTGGCGACCAAATGGGCCAGTAGATAGCGTTGCGATCGCAGTAGCTGGGATAATGGCAATGACTTGGGGTGATGCACTAGCAGCATTAATCGGTAGGCGCTTTGGGCAGCATAAATACCAAGTGGGAAACTCTGTGCGTTCTTGGGAAGGTTCGGCTGCAATGTTTGTGGCGAGTACAGTGGTGATTTTCTTGGTGCTGTTGCTGCTACCTGGTTCATCCCTAAGTCCCCTAGGAACACCCTTAAATTTAGAGTCGGCATTGTTGACGGCGGTAGTAACTGCTACTTTCGCCACCTTAGCAGAGGCAGTCTCACCCCACGGTACAGATAACCTCAGCGTGCCTTTAGTAGCGGCAGGAGTGGTATGGGTTTTGATGCAGGGCTTTTAAACCAACTTTCAAGTTAAAAGGTTCAACGTTCGAGTTCAGAGGCTCAACGTCCGAGTTAAAAGGTTCAACGTCCGAGTTAAAAGGTTCAACGTCCGAGTTAAAAGGTTCAACGTCCGAGTTAAAAGGCTCAACGTCCGAGTTAAAAGGCTCAACGTCCGAGTTAAAAGGCTCAACGTCCGAGTTCAGAGGCTCAACGTCCGAGTTAAAAGGTTCAACGTCCGAGTTAAAAGGCTCAACGTCCGAGTTCAGAGGCTCAATTCCAAACTTTTAACTCCCCAGTCTCCACCCAGGGCTATTTCGTTCTAGAAATAAACCGCCCAGAACTAAAGTTCCAGGCTAATAGCCCAAGTCCACTAAAGTGGACTAAAAGCCTTTCTAGTCGTCTTTAGACGACTTTTGCTATTAGCCTCAGAATTTATTCTGAGGTGGGCTAGATAACAATGAAATAGCTCTGACTCCCCATTCACAAATTCCAATTGCGGCGGAAATGGAAAAAGCCTTCCAAAAACTCTTGTAAAGCAATATTGCTATTTAACTTTTGTTTACTCCACTCTGTTGCAGTTTGTTCCAGAATTTCTGAAAAACTAGGATAGACAGGAGATAAATTTGCTAAATCTTTGATTTTAATTTTTTGTGACATTGCTAAGGCAATCAAATTAATTAATTCTCCAGCTTCAGCCCCTAATATCGAAGCTCCCAAAATTTCACCGTTGCCTAGCACAATGATTTTACAGATACCAGTGGTTTCATCCCGAAGCTGGGCTGCTGCCACTGTTTTAAAATACTGCCGCAAAACTAAAACTTCTTTTCGACCAAATTGGCGTTTTGCCTGAGCCTCTGTCAAGCCCACTTGCGCCAGCATCGGCACAGAAAACATCGCCCAAGGAATAGAGCGATAATCTACTTTTAACCTGGGGAAAAAGATGGCATTATTCAGGGCAATTTTTGCTTCATAATTAGCGATATTGGCAAAGTCGTAACCACCAATTACATCACCACAAGCGTAAATACGGTGATTAGTGGTTTGCAATTTATCATTCACTACTAAGCTACGCCGATGCCATTTCACACCTACCGTTGCCAAATTTAGGGATTCAATACTTGGCTGTTGTCCAGTCGCTACTAAAATTTCATCAGTTTCAATAGCCTTATCTCCCGCTTGAATCCACTTTTTATCCTCAATTAGCCTTACCTGAGTCACCGATTTTTCGGTGAGGACGCGTACACCTTCGACTTCCAACTGTGCCTGAAGCAGTATGGCTATCTCAAAGTCAAGATGGGGTAGAAGATATGGATGCTTAACTACTAGCGTTACACTGCAACCAAGCCGCGCTAAAATTTGAGCGATTTCAATACTTTGGGGAATTCCGCCGATAATTACCCAATTTTTCGGTAATATCTCTCTTTTTAAGGATTGCCAAATATTAGAAAGGGTTAAATAGCCAGTGGCTTGCAATCCTTCAATCTCTGGAATTTCTGGACGCGAACCACTAGCTAGCAAATAAGTACGGGCGCGTAGTAGGCGATTGTTAATGGCAAAAGCCAGTTGGGGTGAAGATTGAAATTGACCACTGCCAACGATGACATCGACTCCCTGCGCGGCTAGGATAGCCGGGGAATGCTGTTCTTTGAGATTTGAGGCGACGCATTGAGCATACAGCATCGCTTCTTGCCATGCCATCGATATGTGGCATTCTTCTGAGGTATCAGTGTGTCTGGCATGAATACCAAAACCAGAGGCATCATTCAACTTCTGCGCCAGTTTACCGATTTCGGCAAGAGCATGGTGATGAGTAAACCCATAGTCTACTTTAGGTTCCACCAGGGCAACTGTAGCATTTAGTTGGGTTGCAGCAAGAGCAGCGTGGTATCCAGCAAGACTGCCGCCAATAATTACGACATCGTAGTCAATAGTCATTTGTCATTTGTCATTTTTCATTGGGCATTGGGCATGGGGAATGGGGCATGGGGCATTGGGCATGGCTGAAGAATCAATAAATAGTTCTTCTTCCCCTGCTCCCTCTGCCTCCTCTGCCCCCCCTGCCTCCTCTGCTCCCCCTGCCTCCCCTACTCCCCACTCAGCGCTGTTAGTAAGCGTTGGTTATCAAACTCTTCACGTACAGCAACCCGGAAAAAGCGATCGCCTAGTTCTTGAAAGCTGAGGCAATCGCGGATTAAAATCTGGTGATGCTTGAGTAATTGTTGCTGTAACTGCGAAGTTGATTTTTGAGACTCAACCAGTAAAAAGTTAGCAGCACTTGCATGGGGTTGCAATCCTGGTATTTCAGCCAAACCCTGAAAGAGTTGGTTTCGTGCAGGTGGTAGCCATGCCCAGGTTTGCTGTTGAAACTCTGTATCCTGGAGTGCAGCAATTGCCGCTGCTGCCGCGAGGGTGTTTACAGGCCAGGGGTCACGCCATAACTGCCATTTAGCTAGACAATCCGGGTGTGCGATCGCATATCCTAATCGCAGTCCTGGGAGACTGTAAAATTTGGTTAGCGATCGCAATACTACTAAATTTGCATATTCCTGTACCACCGGAATCAGGCTTTGTTCCTCATTGGGTGGCACAAAATCCATAAATGCTTCATCCACCACCACCAAAGCATATTGCTCCAGGTAAGGCAAAATAGACTCCCGCGAAAATAGTTTTCCGGTTGGGTTATGGGGATTATTCAGCAATAGTCCTTTGTCCTTTGTCCTTTGTCCTTTGTCGTTTACTAATACTTCTCTACGAGAGGCTGTGCCAACGGCTTGGCTCAGTACAAGTGACCAATGACCAGTGACTAATGACAAAGGACACTCCAGCACTTTAGCGTTGTACGCTGCCAAGGTTCGGTAGTAATCGCCAAAGGCTGGAGTGATTAAAATTGTCGCGGCTAATTGAGCTAATTCCCTACCTATCAAAGTGAGTAATTCTGCGGAGCCGTTACCCGGCAGAATCCACTCAGGAGGCAATTGATGGAAGTGACTGAGAGCTAGTCTCAGTTCACTATAATTTGGGTCTGGATAGTGCTTAAGATTACCAATTTGGGACAGTATAGCAGCGATCGCGCTATTAGGAGGCCCCAATGGACTGATGCTAGCAGAAAAATCCAGAATAGCGTCAGGGGGACAGCCAGCCAGTGCTGCTGCCCAGGCTAAATTTCCCCCGTGTGCAGGTTGCCGCATTGAAAAAGGGTTCCCGAAGACAGAACCTATGCTTTTGGGGGTGCTACCTTTTCTCTAAACAGTTTTCCTGCCGAGAAGGCAGGAACCCTCGTAGCTGGAATTTCCATTTTTTCATTTGTTTTCGGGTTGCGACCTTCGCGGGCTTTACGTTCCCGTGATTCAAAAGAGCCAAATCCTACCAACGTTACCTTATCACCAGAGGAAACTGCTTCAATAATCGTTTCCAAAGCGGCAGTTAAAACTGCATCCGCTTGTTTCTTGGTAACACTAGCCTTTTCAGCTACGGCATCAACTAATTCACCTTTGTTCATGTCAAACTCCTGAAGGTTTACTTGAGATTTTTTACGGATGCGTTTTAGTGCATTTGTACTGAAATCTCTGTTCGCGGAAATACAAAAATCATCCTTTGGGAGTATTTTTACTCAAAACGGCTGTACATCCCATCGGCTCGACTTTTCAATGAATCATTCTAAGGCGTTGTAGCCTGATGTGGATAGATGAAACCATTAATTTATATAGATTTCAGGATGTTTTGTAATATTAGGGTAATTATTCCACTAAAAACCACCCCAAAAGTAGGAAATAATACTTAGTAAATCCCGCGTAGGCGTGGCCGCCGCAGGCATCGCTAAGAAAACAGGGGAGTAGGGAGGTGAGAGATGGTTAGCATTTGTTGGGATTAATTACCGATGTTGAAGAATTATTGCTGATATTAAGCAATTTTTATGGAAATCGAAGCCTCAGATTCCCGATTTATCTAAAAAGTCGGGGGTTTTGTCTCGTTCCCAGCCTCCGACTGGGAATGCTGTCCTTGGGGCTGCCGCCTCCCTTGCTGGCGGCAGAGCCGCAATTGAAGTGCATTTCCAGCCCAGAGGCTGGAAACGAGATTTGAAAAGGTTTTCAGCTTACAGCAATTTGAGATTAAACCAGCCACAAATATCCTAGACTTGAAAAATGTAAAAAAGAAGATTATTAAGAAATGGCAGCATATTCAACGTCTGGGCTAATTTCTACAATCGCTTCACCTTGTCGCAGGTGTTCTAAAGCATCTGGAAATGTAGCCGTAAGAATCTGCCGGAGGTTACGATTTGTGACGTTGCCACAAGTTATCCAAAGGATTTGTGGAGGTGTCCCTAACCGACAAGCCAAATCAACAAAATCACTATCTTTTGTCATAATCACTGCCAAAGCCTCACGGGCACAAACAAAGATTTCTACATCTTGAGCATCTCGCAAGCCCAAATCTTTTAAAGATGTAGCACTGACTCCAAAGGTGCTGGTTAGCCAAACTGCCAAGGTTGGAGGTAGTTGAGCATCTATCCAGATATTCATGCAGTCAATCGAGGAAAGTCTGTGCGCCGCGCTGCAAATAACAGACAGGCTTGGATGTCTTCTGGTTCTAAATCAGGAAAATCCTCTAAAATTTCGGCTGAACTCACATTTTCAGCCAGCATCTCTAAAATATCACTTACACGGATTCGCATTCCTCTAATACAGGGGCGACCTCCGCATTGCCCAGTATTTTGCGTAATTCGACTCATTAGGCTAGCTTTATTCATGGTTTTACTGTTTACCACCAGAAATTTTTTGTTGCACCCAAGCCCGAAAAGCACAGGTAGTAGCAATTTCCCCATTTTTCTTCGCTTCTTGGATAAATCGAGGAATCTCCTTCACTAACACGGTTTGAGTTTTCGTGTGGCATTTGTGGGGTCATAATTTCTATCGTTCCATTGTCATAAGCAAATCGGGAATTACGTTCTGAACCCATTTCAGCCAGCATGGTTTTAAATGTCTGCCAGCTGATGTTGTGGAGTAAAACCCTGTTTTCTGCGGATGTTGTTGCCACCATAGTTCAGTTCTCCGCAACAAACTTTTTCGAGTACTGTACCCCTTAATATTACTGTTAAGGCTGAACGTAAGAAAGCGATATGATCGAAACAACTACTAGGGGTGATAGATTATGACTCAAGCCATACCAAAACTAGTAACCTTTGAAGATTTTGCAGCGTGGCGACCCGAAGGTGGAAGATATGAATTACATGATGGAGTGATTGTTGAAATGGCACAACCAGTAGGAGACCATGAGGATGTTGTTGGGTTTTTGGTTGAAAAAATTGCTGTTGAGTACGTTCGTAATGGTCTACCTTATACAATCCCCAAAACTGCGCTGATAAAACCAACTAATTCGGAATCTGGTTACTCCCCAGATGTGCTATTACTCAATCGCCCTAATTTAATAAATGAGCCGTTATGGAAAAAAGAATCAACTGTAAGCCTTGCAGCATCAATTCCCTTAGTAGTTGAGGTAGTTAGTACCAACTGGGATGATGACTATTACACAAAACAGGGTAAGTATGAGGGTATTGGAATTCCTGAATACTGGGTTGTAGATTATCTCGGTCTAGGCGCTAAAAAGTTCACTGGCAACCCTAAACAGCCTACTATATCGATTTATCAATTAATCGATGGTGAATACCAAGTTACTCAATTTAGAGGCACTGAGCGCATCGTCTCGCCTACTTTTCCAGAATTGAATTTAACAGCCGAACAGATTTTTCAAGCTGGAGGTATACCAACATAACTACAACCATAGTTGCTGTTTTACACTATTAAATAATCTCAGTTAAAGAGGCGTAAGTATGAAAATTAAAGAACAACTTATCGAAGAAATCGAATCAGCACCAGATGCACTTTTGACTGAAACACTTAATTTTTTACGTTTTTTGAAAACAAAGCAAAACCAAGTGCAACACACAACATAAAGTAGAGTTTGCTAGTCAGACTACTGTTAATTCCACAGGAAACTCACTTCTAGAACATTTGAAAACTATAGGTACTTGGGAAGGTGATGACTTAGAGGAGTGTCTGAAGCTAGTAATTGCTAGCCGTGGTCAAGCAGAGTTTAATGAAGATAATCCTTTTGAATAATGTACCTAATCGATACAAATCACTGTAGTCTAGCTATTTTAGGTAATCTCAATATATTAAATCGCCTTGTTGAGGTTGAAAACAGTCTAGTTTCAACTTGTGTCATTGTGCAGGGAGAATTAATAGATATGGCAACACGTTCTCAAAGGCAACAAAGTAATTTAACATTAGTACAAAATTTTATTAGAGGTATTTATATTTACAATATTGATTAGCAAACTGCTAATACTTATGGTCAACTAAAAGCTGCTTTATTCAATCAATTTGCACCAAAAGAAAAAAGCAAGCGCAGAAGAACTAAAATAACTGATTTAGGTTTTGGTGAAAATGACTTATGGATTGCTTCTATTGCTCTGCAACAGAATCTCACCATTGTCTCAGCCGATAGCGACTTTCAGCGTATTCAACAAGTCACAACATTATCTGTTGAATCTTGGCTGACAATCTGAAAACTCATATTTTTTTAAATCTTTTTATTAGGATATTAGAACTGAAATTCACACACCAAATGTTTTACCAAATTCGTTGTATGTTGAGTACAAAACCAAGTAAAATATTTTCCCCAGAAATAGTTTGAGGAAATTTTAAAACTTCTACATCTTGTCCTGGACGATAAATTTCTACTTCCTGTTTTTTCCGGTTAATCAACCAACCTAGACGACAACCATTTTCGATATACTCTTGCATCTTATTCTGAGTTTTTTTCAAGCTGTCATTAGGCGAAAGTATCTCAATTACAAAATCAGGACATAAGGGAATAAATTTTTCTTTTTGTTCTTTAGTCAAAGCATCCCAACGAGATTTTTCCACCCAAGAAACATCTGGAGAACGGTCAGCCCCTGAAGGTAAAGTAAATCCAGTTGATGAATCAAAAACTTCGCCCAATTGATTTTGGTCGTTCCAGAACCATATTTGAGCGTTAATAGTAGAATTACTTTTTCCTGTTTCTCCTCCCGTAGGTGGCATTATAATCAACTCTCCTTGGGCATTGCGTTCTAATTTTAAATCGGGGTTTTCTTTACACAATTCATAAAACTGTTCTCTTGTCAGTTTAATTATAGAATTGAGGTTTAATGTAAGTGCTGTCATAAGACTATTTACCGTTTTTGTTAGCTGATTGGGCTACAAATCTATATCTATATATTCCAAGGGCTTTCTCGGCAATTATACCAACACCATCTGTTGCGCTTAGTAACACCCCAGAATGAAGATAAAGCGATGTGCAACTTATTCTTAAAACCCCTCTCCAAACCTCTCCCCGAAACGGAGAGAGGCTTTGATTCTTGCTCCCCTTCCCTACCAGGGAAGGGGTTGGGGGTTAGGTTTGAGAGTAAAGTTGCACATCGCCTAATATAAGTTATTTTCACTCTTCTCTACCCTGTAGCCCACCCCACAATAAATAGTTGTATATTTTTTTATTTGGAAGTCCCTAATAAATGTTTACCGGAAGCAACAATTCTAGTACGAATTTGCTGCAAACGTTCTCCCAATGGGATTTTATTTGCAGAGTTTTTCAAACCAAGAAATTCAACAAAATATAAAACTTCCTCTTGTTTGTCTTGTGGAAGAGAACGCCACTTTGTTAATAATTCTTGTTCTGAAGTCATTAGTATTTACCCAGTATTATTACTTCTATTGTGATTGGATATTTTTATTGTAGAATGACATTTAAATTAATTCTACTTGTGAACAAGAAGACCCCCGACTTCTTTAAGAAGTCGGGGGTCTAAGCCGTTGCCAAAGGTAACTTACCTGCTCATTATCCTTATTACCTGCCAGGAGTCTTCAGCCCCCGACGTTCAAGGATTTGCCGCACTTCTGGGCTGGGATTGTAGTTATAACCATAGGAGGAGTTCTCTGTATCATCCATAATTTGAGGTGTGAGTAACACAATCACCTCATTGCGCTGGTTCTGTCTGTTTGTACTTCTAAACAGCGAACCAATTAGCGGAAGATCGCCTAAGATAGGAATTTTAGAGACAGTTGTCCTGTCTGAATCTTGGATAATACCTGAGAGAATCAGCGTTTGACCATCTCTCAAGCGAATCGAGCCAGAATTAAGAGAGCGCTCCGATACCAAGAATATTTGTTGGCTACCGCCTCCTCCAACGTTGATAGTAGCTGGAGCTTGGGGTGCTTTGACAACAGGAGCTACCGATAGAGAGACAAAACCGTTATCATCAATCCGCTCAACTTTGACAGCTAAGGTTAAACCTACTCTATCTTTTTCTGCTGAAATCGTTTCTGTAGCAAGATTCGCATCGCGAACTATTTCCCTTTTAATATTGCCTACCACTTCCTGAGTCAGGTTGACATTAGCGGTTTGACCTTCTTGGACAATTAAGGTCGGGTCAGTCAAAATCTTGGCGTTGCCATTTGTAATCTGAGCTTGCAAATTAGCGAGAAGACGTTTGGGGAACTGGTACAGAGATGGTAGAGCAGCTGTTGCTGTTCCGAGAATTCCTGGTGCGAACGTAGTAACTCTAGTGGCTGGAGTACCAGGAGTAGCAGGAACGGCAGGAACAAGCACATTACCTTGTGCATCAAGAACAGCAGGAACAGCAGCAGTACCAGGAACGGCAGGAGTATTTGTAATAGTAGTTACATTTGGTGTCCCCTGGGTAATGTCTGTGAAACCCCCTTGGAACGGATTTTGTGAAACCCCCGCTTGACGGTTAAAGAATGATTCAGTCCCTCCTGGTACATCAGTTACTAACTGCCCGTCCACAATTGTTCTATTGCCTACCCCAGTTCCTGGAATAGGAGTGGAGTTATTTAAATCTAGGAAGGTATTACCACCACTATAAGGATTAGCAGTAACAGGTGTACCACCACTTAGATTGTTTGCTACTTCAGCTCTTGTAGCTGGTCTGGAACCACCAAAATTCAGAGATGCAGCACCGCCATCATTTGTAAAGTAGTTGTTACCAACCCCAAAGGAAAAGCTAGTGTTGTAGTCTTGGGTGTTCAAGAGGTTAACATCGATAATCTTAACGTTAACTACCACTTGACGACGGCGGATATCAAGCTGAGTTAGTTGAGCCATCGCCATCTCAACTAGGCGGGGAGGGCCTATTAAGGTTAGAGCATTTGTGCGCTCATCCCCTAATGCCTGTAAACCTCTCAGTAGTGGGTTAGAGTCTGTAAAATTAACACGTTGAGTTTCAACTCTGGTTTCTGTAGTAGTCTGAGTTTGGGTGATAGGCGTAGCTCCAGCCCCAACAGGCACAGCATTAACACTGGTAACTTGTCGTTCACGGCTGACGGCACTTTCTGCCCCTAAGCCGACCAAAAAATTCAGGGCGACTCCCACCGTTACCTGATTAAGTCGCAGGCTACGCATAACCATGTCACGGGTGGAATTAGGTAATTTTGGCCCAACAAAAACTGTGCGATTACTGCGGTTAGCTTCCAAACCACTTAGGCGCAAGACGTAGTTAAACACATCTTGTACTGGCTCGTTTTCTATATCTAGGGAGATTGTTTGAGAGGTTCCTTGTGCGTTAGCAGCTCCACCTTGCTTATCTCCAGTAGCTTGCTCACCTCCGATATAAGCCAGATTCAAATTAGCAGCACGGGCAAGCAGTGACAAAACCTCACGCACCGGCGCATCTCGCAGCACTAAACGGGGTACACGTTCCTGACTTCCTAAGTCAATGGTGCTAGGAGAAGCATCAGTATTAGAGATGGCAATATCTCCCACTGGTGGCGCGACGGCTCTAGGTAAGAAAGCTGGAGCCTGACTCACAGGTTGACCTGGCCCCGCAGCTTGTGCAGGTTGCCCGTTAATGGTGATTTCCGGGTTAGGAACGAGAACCCCTGAATTTTGACCAGATTGGGCTGGAGTCGTAACAGGCGGTGCTGTGGATGTTGGCGCTGTTGGCGTTGGTGCTGATGCTATAGTGCCAGCAGATGGGCTAAAGCTGAGTGTAATTCCATTTTGCGATCGCACCACAGGTTGACTGCTAGGTACGTTGTTATTGCCAGTTACCGTTACTCGGATACTATTGGCATCAAGCTGATTAATCTCAACAGATGCAATTCCTGGTGCTGGGCTATCTTGCCGAAAGCTATTACCTTGTGGTAATCGTAATTGAGTATTGATAATATCTGCGACTAAAGCCTTACCTCTTTTTGTAGTGAAAACTTGGGGACGCGACCCAGAAGAAGTTTTCAACGCAACGCTAATTCCACCATTAACTGGATTTAACTGGACATTAGTAACTTGACTAAGTTGTGCCCAAACTGGTTGAGCTGCCAGAAATACAAAAGCGGCACTACCTAAAATAAAACTATTACCGTGAAGCTGTTTCACAGTTCATTCCTCACCTTATAAAACCTTGTTTACAAACAATTTTGAGTAGTTCCGACGGTTAAGAACCGCACGCCAGGTGCTACTCTGCGGGAACGAGTCGGGCATTGCCCGCCCAAGGCACTGGCTCGTCTACACAAACAAAACCCACCTCCGTAGGTTTCATCAAACCCTCAATTTTCCCTTAGTCCGCGGAGGCGGACTTTGCCTGTGTAGCCGCGAATTCTATTCGCCCTTGGTTATTCGCCCTGGCTCTAAGTTCACTACTTTTTCACGGCAGCTTTAGCAGCTGCGGCTGCGGCTATTTCTTCTGAACTAAGTGGCATCAATACCTGTAATTGGAATGATGTATTAATCGCTGCTGGCCCTACCTGCACAGGCGTTTTATCCAATGCGGATCTTGACTCTACTGGAGCTAAAGTTGATTGATAATCTTTAACTATTAACAAAGGCTGCAAACGCTCAATGTTACGAATTATCGATTGTGTTTGTTCATAAGTTCCTGTAATTTCGGCATTGATACTGCTGCGTTGCAGCTTGCCGTCAACTAATACTCCGAGAGTTCCATCGTTAACTGGTTCTGGTTTTTGGGAAACTGGCACAAATTTCTTCAATTTGGCTCTCACTGCATTAACAGAAGTTGGAATATTGCCAGACTCAACTAAGCGGTTCATATCCAACAGCAATGTATCTAAGCTTTTTTCGTTAGCAAATAAACCTAAAACCTGAACTTTTTGCTGCTTTGCCTGTGCTAGCTCGTCTTTAACTTTGTCAATCTGTTTGATATTGGCTTTTTTTTCGTTAATTTGCCCTTGCAATTCAGAGCTTTTAGCTTGCTGCTGCTGATAGCTTTCCCAAGCTGGCATCAACAGGTTTAAGAATATATAACCTGCTCCCGCTAAACCAATTACTCCCACCAATATCCCAATGATTTTTGGTGTGAAGGCAATACCAAATAGCACGGGGGATGCTGGCGTTGCCTCATCGAATTCCCCACCATGTTCGGCAAAATTTAAATCATCACTCAGCGTCATTTTGAAATGACTCCTGTTTGTTGCATATTACGAATTCGAGTCACTAACCCCACTGTGCCTTTTTTTTCTAACTCCCGAATTAATTCTGAAGCCGGAACATCGCTCATGCCCGATTGAATAGTGTATTGAACTACTTGGGGTGGCTTAATTACTACACCATTAACAGGCCTATCCGCACCTGGCGGTAAGGGAAGATCAATTAACGTAGCTGTCACAATTCTGCTTTCTGTGGGCTTCAAAAACCGAGATTGTTGTAAACTCAATAAGAAATCATTGACATCGTTAAAAGACCGAGCCAATCCGGTAATTTCTAATCCCCCGGCGGGATTGGTTGCTGGCTGACCTGCTGTTGGTACAACAGGTGGAACTTGCTTAATATTCTCAATTTGCACTGCCGCAGGGATGCGATCGCGCAAATCTTGCAGCATTGCCGACCAAGGACGAATCTGATCAAATACAGTGACTAAAGCTTGAGTTTCCCCTTGAACTGCCTTCGTCTCGGCTTTAATTTTGTTCAAATTTCCAATTTCTGTATCTAACCTCTTGCTTTCTTGGTCTAGTTGTGCAATCTGACCATCTAATTCCACAATCTTCCCTTGCAACAACCACCAACCAATTCCCAATAAAGCTGGAAGAACTACACCTACTGCAACTCCCGCATACAGTAGTGTCAAATCCCCCGTAGGAAACTTTAGGGATATTCCTTTTCCTCTCTCAGGCTTGGTCTTATATGCTGGGCGATCTTTTAGAAAGTTAACATCTAGGCTATACATTTTTTTACACCTCCCGCATTCCTAGACCGAGTACGATCGCTAAACTAGAGCGTTGTACCTGTGGAAATTTATCAGTGTCAACTTCCAAAGCCAGAGCTACGATTGGATCTATTTGGGTAGTTGGTAAACTCAGTCGTTGGGTAAAAAACTCATCTAGCTGTTGGAGTCCACCTCCAGGCCCAGCTAATATAATTTGCGCTACCTCCAAATTTTCACTTTGATTGAGGTAAAAATCGATGGAACGGCGCAGTTCATCTGTTAATTCTGCCAATACTCTCAATATGGCAGCCATACCAGGATCAATTTCGGTAACACCAGTTTTCCCGCCGTCTAAGGGAGTTTGGGGAATGACCATGCCGTGTAACAGTTCCATATCTCGTGATGTGGGTAAGCTCATTGCCCTAGCTAAGGCAGTTTGCATTTGATAAGTCCCGATTGGAACTGTGCGCGAAAATTGCGGCACTCCGTTAACGATGATGGCAATTTCTGTACTATCGAACTCGATATCAACGAGTACTGCTGCTTCTTGCGGGCCAAATTGTCGTAATTGTTCACGAATATTCCGAATTAAAGCAAAACTGTTAATTTCTAAAACATCAATTTGTAATCCTGCCTGCTCGAAAGTACTTATATAGGTATCCGTTATCTCCTTGCGGGTGGCTACTAAAAGTACGTGTACCTTTTCAATGCCATCTTCATCTACAAAATACCCAAGTTTTTGATAATCTACATCAGCCTCTTCACGAGGATAGGGTAAATACAAACCTGCTTCGTGGTTCAGCACCATTTCTCGCAGTTCTTTGTCATCCAACTCTGCTGGCACTGGTATGATCCGAACGATGGAATCTCGCCCTGGGACACCAGTGGCAACGCGAGAAGTTTTGATTTTGCTCTCAGCTAGCGCCTGCTGGATTAATTGCGCCATTGCTGCGGGGTCGGTGATTTGACCATCGGTAACAATGCCTTCGGGAACTGCTACCGATGTAAAGGTTTCTAGTTTCAAGCCTTGACGCTGTTTGCGTAGCTGAACTACATTTACCCGTTCGGGAGCAAGTTCAATGCCGACCCCTTTATTTGATTTGCCAAACAGACTTTTGAAGCTTTTTACCACAGTTGTGCCCGCTGGACTGCTAAATTGGAAATTTAATTTTGTTGCGGTAGAGACGTAATATGTTACGTCTTTACAGGTAATTTATTTAGCCTATAATCTCGACAATTCTGTCTAAGCTTTTCACACTCAGCAAGCGTAAAAATACTGGGAACATGATTCAATTACGAAAATTTAAACAACTTATTGCTTTTACACTGGTGGGCTTATTAACCAGTTGGATTGTAAGTTGCAGCACAGGGAATGTTAGTACAACTACAAAACAAGCTAATTCAGGAGCGGCAACTGTTGAATTTTGGACGATGCAACTCCAACCTCAATTTAACGACTACTTCAAAAGCCTAATTGCGAATTTTGAATCGGAAAATCCAGGTATAAAGATTAACTGGGTTGATGTACCTTGGGCAGCAATGGAGAACAAAATATTAACAGCTGTCTCCGCAAAAACGCCACCTGATGTAGTTAACTTGAATCCGGGTTTTGCTTCCCAACTTGCCGGGCGAAATGCCTGGTTAGATTTAGATGCAAAAGTCCCAAACGATGTACGTTCCTCCTATCTACCGAATATCTGGAAAGCAAGCATACTTAATGGCAAGAGTTTTGGGATTCCCTGGTATCTCACCACACGGCTAACCATTTATAACACTGATTTATTAAAACAGGCAGGTATCAATAAAGTCCCTGCGACCTACGCAGAATTGGCACAAGCGGCGCAACAAATTAAAGATAAGACGGGGAAATATGCCTTTTTTGTGACTTTCGTACCGCAAGATTCCGGTGAAGTGCTGGAATCTTTCGTGCAAATGGGAGTCACCCTAATAGATGCTGAAGGAAAAGCGGCGTTTAATTCAGCACCAGGTAAAGCAGCGTTTCAATACTGGGTAGACTTGTATAAAAAAGGGTTGCTTCCGAAAGAAGCTTTAACCCAAGGACATCGCCACGCGATCGATTTATACCAATCTGGAGAGACTGCGTTTCTCGCTTCTGGGCCAGAGTTTCTGAAAACGATCGCAAATAATGCCCCGAAAATTGCTCAAGCTTCAGAAATAGCACCTCAACTCACTGGTGACACAGGTAAGAAAAATGTCGCGGTGATGAACATAGTTATTCCCCGCGATAGCAAACAACCAGATGGGGCTGTCAAGTTTGCTTTATTTGTTACTAATGACGAAAATCAGTTAGCCTTTGCTAAAGCTGCAAATGTCCTACCTTCTACAATCAAAGCATTGTCTAATAGTTACTTTAAAGATGTTCCAGCTAATGCTTCAACAATAGAAAAAGCACGGGTTGTCACTGCCGAGCAACTGCAACAAGCAGAAATATTAACCCCTACTTTGAAGGATTTTAACAAACTACAAAAGGCAGTTTACGAAAACTTGCAAGCAGCAATGTTAGACCAAAAAACTGTTGATAAAGCCGTAGAAGATGCGGCGCAAGAGTGGAACAGTACTAGGAGTTAGGAGACAAACGAAAAAACAGCTAAATATAGTATCTGTAGGGTGTGTTATCGCATAGCGTAACGCACCAAAGCCTTTGGACGGTGCATTATGCCTTCGGCTAACGCACTCTACGTGATGACCAACACCTGCCTTAAGCCGCTTCTCTACCAGACGCTTTGCGAATGCGTCTAGATGAATTGCCGCTACAGCTTGTAGTTTTGCCTAAATCCTGTAGGCGCATCTTCAAAAATAAATGGTATTGATATCTCAACTTTGAACATTTGCAGCAAATACTTTAACCTTTGCAGCAAATGTTATTCCATGTATAAGAAAGGCTTAAGTATTTGCAAGAAATGTATAATCATTTGCTGCAATTACTTCAACCTTTGTAACAAATACTCTTTCATATATAAGAAAGGCTTAAGTATTTGCAAGAAATGTATAATTATTTGCTGCAATTACTTTAACCTTTGTAACAAATACTCTTCCATGTATAAGAAAGGCTTAAGCACTTGCAACAATCATTGTAGTGAACTTATAAATATAGCTTTTGCTAAAAAATCGCCTACTAGATAAAGGGAACCGCATAAAACGATTAAGTCTTCTGTGGTTGAGGTTGCGGTTTCTAGTGCTGTGAATAAATCTGGATGTATTTGGCGATCGCTTAATTCGGGACAGAGGCTGTAAGCTAGGTTTGATAGGCAGTCTAAATCAGCAGAAGTTCTACCCGGCCAAGGTTCTACTGGGATTGGCACTAAAAAAAGGCGATCGCCTGGGCGCAGTAAGGCGGTAAAAATATCAGCATGATCCTTATCGGCAAACATTCCCATAACCCAATTCACGGGTTTGTGATTAACTGCATCTAAGCTATCAATATACTGGCGAAGAACTTGGGCTGCGGCGGTATTATGAGCGCCATCAACTAATAATTTATGGTGGTTCCAAGTAGCCCATTGCATCCGCCCCGGCCATTGAGTTTTTGCCATGCCGTTAGTTATAGCTTCATCAGAAATCTGCCAATCCTGTTGTTGGAGAATTTCTAAAGCGGCTATTGCCAAAGCTGAATTACTTAATTGAATTTGTCCCGCTAATGGTAATGGGTATTTAATTAATCTTGAATTTTCAATTGTTTGATATTCTGCCCATCCTGTAGCGATTTGACGGGAGGGTTGAGGCGTAAAAATCGGGCATTGTAATTCTAAAGCACGCGATCGCACCACTTTCTCTGCCTCTGGTGGCAATGTCCCAACCACAACAGCACATCCAGGTTTGAGAATACCAGCTTTTTCTCTAGCAATATCAGCGATAGTAGGGCCAAGTTGCTGCCAGTGTTCGCGGCTAATGGAAGTGATGAGCGTAACCAAAGGTTCTAAGCAGACATTGGTAGCATCTAAGCGCCCTCCTAGTCCAACTTCTATCACAGCCACATCAACTTGCTGCTGGGCAAAATATAACCAAGCAGCCGCCGTAATTACTTCAAACTGAGTTGCCGATTCGTCGTCACCACCAAGAATAACCCCTTGTACTTTTTCTAATAATTGACTCAATTCCTCAGAAGAAATTTGCTGTTCATTCAGACAAATACGTTCCGTCCAATCGACTAAATGGGGGGAAATGTAGCGTCCTGTACGATAACCAGCCTCAGTAAGTACGGAGGAAATATAGGCACAAACTGAACCTTTGCCATTAGTTCCAGCAACATGAATTACTGGGACTTGGTGATGAGGATTACCAAGATTTGCTAAAAGATTGAGGATGCGATCGAGTCCCAGATGGACACCAAAGCGTTGCAGGGGTTGGATTACAGAGTCGATATTCAAGGAAGGGAGTGGGGAGTGGGGAGTGGGGAATGGGGGAATGAGGGAGATAAGGGAGAAATAAGCAATGCCCAATGCCCCATGCCCAATCCCCGATTAATGAATTTAAGCTTCTCTATCCAAAAAGCCTTGAATTTGTCTTAAAGCCGCAGCGCCAATATTAAACACTGCCCAGCTAGCGGCGATCGCAACTGGTGCTAAAACGATCGCTATACGGTAATCGATATCCATATCTAGAACCCCTCTCTTAAGTAGAAATTAAAGTTTTGTCAACTGCTCTCATTTTTATTTTTAGCTGAAGTGGGCAACTTTTCCAAGTAGATATGTAAAGAATGTTTAAATTATTAGGCATTGGACAATTCAATTTTGGATTTTGGATTGACGATTTTGGATTAAATTTCAATCTAAAATCCAAAATCTAAAATCTAAAATTCTTACTCCCCACTCCCTAAGCCTTTTTAAACCCAATATCAGTAGCCTTACCAGCATGAACTAAAGCTAATTTTTGGTAACGTTGGGCGTGTTCAATCAGTTCTGTGGCTTCAACATCTGTTACTTGGCGTAACACTTTGCCAGGAATGCCCACAACTAGAGACAAAGGAGGTACATTTTTTGTCACCACTGCGCCAGCACCGATAATGCTGCCAGCACCCACTCTTACCCCGTCTAAAATCACTGCGCCTATGCCAATCAAACTTCCACGCTCAATGTAAGCGGAATGTATCACAGCGCGATGTCCTACAGTGACATGATCTTCTAAAATTGTGGGAAAACCAGGATCGCCATGTAAAATTGCACCATCCTGAATATTTGTGTATTCACCAATTTCAATCCGTTCTACATCTCCCCTAACCACTGCTCCATACCAAATGCTCACTCCTGCTGCTATATTTACTGAACCCATAACAACAGCATTAGCTGCGATGAAGGCAGCTTGAGAAAAATCAGGAGATGTCCAGTAAGAAGCGGTAGACACGATAGAATATGAATATGGTACCCAGGAACACTGGAGAAACTCCAACCTTTGAGGCTGGTTGCACAACTAGGATATCACAGCGTCAAGCCTCTACAGTGAGGAAAACACTAGTGAACAATGTTCCTGCCGCAACTTTGTGTCTGTGCAGCAGTGAGCAAGTAACCGAAAGCGAAAGTGGTGGAGCCAAAGTGTGTAATAAAATACACTAATGCTGGTGAAGACAAAATTATGTTTGTACGCACTTCATGATGAATCCAGGCTTGCAGTACCCGATGTTTGGGCCGGAAATACAGTGTCCCCATTGTCGCCAGACTATTCCGGCGTTGACACTCACAGATACCTATTTGTGTCCGCGTCATGGCGCGTTTGAAGCTAATCCTAAAAATGGAGAGTTAATCCATTTGCAATCGGGGCGTCATTGGCGGAGGTGGAATAATGAGTGGTATAGACAGCATACTCATCCCGATGGTATTCGGTTTGAGATTCATGAAGCATTAGACAAGCTGTATACCCAAGGTTTTCGAGCAACACGAGTAGTTATTGCTCGACGTTATCAGGAATTGATGAGTGGCTACTTGGAACGCAGCACACCTTGGCGTTCTGGACAAACAGAAGCTACTGCTGCGCGTTTGTACGGCTTACCCGTGGAGTTTAGCCCCGATACCTCAGATGATCCCTGTTGGGAAGTGATTAATTTTGACTTGGAAAAAGAGCCTGGCGTCCCTGTGCGCTACCCCTATTTCAGGTTGTTTGAGTAAATGGTCATTTGTCATTAGTCATTTGTCATTAGTGAATAACAAAGGACAAATGGCTAAGGACTAAGGACTAAGGACTAATTATGCACCACGCTTCTATTCGGACTGCGAATATTCATCGAGCGATCGCTTTCTACGAACATTTAGGGTTTACAATCTCAGAACGCTTTACCACAGGCTATACCCTAGCTTGCTGGATGGAAGGATTGGGCGGCAGAATTGAACTGATCCAAATTCCCGAACCAAAACCAGCCCCAGATGCCTTTGCTGATGAGCATTATGTGGGGTATTATCATCTCTCGTTCGATTTAACTGAGATTACACCAGATTTACCTAGTTGGTTGACAAGCTTACAAGAACGTGTATTGCTGGCGGGTGAGAGTCAAACTGAAGAATTACAACCGTTGAAGGTACTTTTAGAACCGACACAACAGCAAATAGGCGATCGCATTTACGAAGTGGCTTTTATTGCCGATACCGATGGCTTACCTCTCGAATTCATTCGGGTTTTAGCAAAACTTCCATAATTTAGCTTTTTAATTACCTTTATTGCTAATATATTGTTTTTCTGTATTGTTACTGAGGTAACAGATTTTTTCGACAGATTAAACTATCGTCACTTCCCCAAAAAACTATGTAATTTAATTTACAGATATATCTGCTAAATAATATATGTATGGATTTTCGAGATTTTATAAATATCCTTTGCCGTTATTATTTTTAAGCTTATGGCTAGTAGCAGTTTTTTTGTTAAACAATAAACCTGCTCATAGCCAAGATTCAGCCATATTAAACAAAGAAAAATATCAATCAACCTTGCTAGCAAAAAGAATAATGCCCTCAACACTGACACAAAATGTCCGTAAAACAGTGCTGGAGAATGGTCTAACTATCCTGACAAAGGAAGTGCATACTGCGCCAGTAGTGACGGTGCAGGTATGGTACAAGGTTGGCTCACGCAACGAAGAACCGGGGGTGAATGGCATTGCCCACCAGTTGGAACACATGATGTTTAAAGGTACTTCAAACCGTCCAATTCAATTTGGCCGTTTGTTTAGTGCTTTGGGTAGTGATTCCAATGCTTTCACCAGCTATGATCAAACTGCATATTACGGCACTGTAGAACGAAACAAGCTGAAAGCGCTCTTAGTGCTGGAAGCAGACAGGATGCAAAATTCCCAGATTGAGCCAGAACAACTGGCGAGTGAAAAGCGGGTAGTAATTTCTGAGTTGCAGGGTTACGAAAATAGTCCAGAATATCGCCTCAATCGTGCTGTCATGCAGGCGGTGTTTCCCAATCATGCTTATGGGTTGCCCGTGGGTGGTACTAAAGCTGATGTTGAGAAATTTGACGTTGAGCAGGTAGAGAAATATTACCGCAATTTTTATAGTCCCGATAATGCCGTCTTAGTAGTAGTTGGAGATTTTCAAACTGCAAACACCCTGGAAATAGTTAAAGAGACATTTGGCAAACTGGGCAGGGGGCAGGATGCAGGGGGCAGGGGGCAGGGGGCAGGAGTTATTTCTTCCCCATCTCTCTCATCTCCAATAGTATTACGAGAACCGGGAGCAGGGCGGCTATTACAAGTTGTGTATCCGCTACCGGATGCAAATCAACCGGATGTGCCTGCGCTGGATGTAATGGATTACATTTTGACAGAGGGACGGAATTCTAGACTTTATCAGGCATTGGTGGAATCAGGTTTAGCTAGTGAATTAACAGCCTCCGTTACCAGTTTGCGAGAATCTGGCTGGTATGAAGTGTTGGTGACGGCTGGTTCTAAACAAGATTTGAAAAAAATTGACTCAGCCTTGAGTAGTGCGATCGCTAATGTAGCAGAAAAAGGCGTGACCTCTGAAGAAGTAGAACGAGCCAAAACCCAATTAACAGCAGATGTAATTTTGAGTAACCGTGATATCACCTCTCAAGCAATGCGCTTGGGCACTGATGAGACAACAGTTGGTGATTATCGCTACACAGACCGTTATTTGGCTGCTGTTCGTCTGGTAAAGCCGACGGATGTTGTCGCTGTGATTAACAAATACCTGAAAAAAGGAGCCGGGACAGTAGGCTTTTTTGAACCAACCCAGAAGCAGATAACAGAAGTTGGTGATAAACCAGACTCAGCCCAAACTACAGAGAATTTTTCTCCTGGCGCACCTGTGCTTCTTTCTGAGGTGATGAAGTACTTACCGCCTGTGGATTTGGCTACAGATGCAATTGCCCAAGTGTTACCACAGGAATTTAAATTTACTAATGGACTGCGGATATTACTGTTACCAGATCATAGTACTCCCACCGTTACTCTGAGCGGCCACATTCAAGCTGGAACGGAATTTGATCCAGAAGATAAAGCTGGATTGGCTGCTTTTGTGGCAGAAAATTTGCTAAGTGGCACTAAAAGCAAAGACGACTTAACTATTGCCAAAGTCTTAGCAGAACGAGGGGCGAGTTTAGACTTTCACGCTAACCGAGAAGGTGTGCATATTGAAGGTGATAGTTTAGCAGAAGATTTGCCCGTACTCCTGGAGGTATTGGCAGATGTTGTTAAAAACAGTACCTTTCCACTCAAAGAATTGGAATTGCATCGCCAACAAACTTTAACTGATTTACAACAGGAATTAGATGAGCCATCAGAAGTAGCCAGAAGAGTATTTGTTCAGTCAATTTACCCGAAAAAACATCCCTTACATACTTTTCCCACAGAGGAGAGTTTACAGCAGATTCAGCGCCGGGATGTGATTGATTTTAAAGCTAAACATTATCGTCCAGATACGACAGTGTTGGCGCTGGTGGGAGATTTTGATCTAGACAAAGTGCGATCGCTGATTAAAAATGAGTTTGGTAATTGGGAAGTTAGCGGACAAGCACCGACATTAAAATATCCTCCGGTGTCAATGCCACAAAAAATAGTCAGTGTCAACCCAGTTTTACCAGGTAAAGCCCAAGCTGTGACATATATGGGTTACACAGGTATAAACCGTTATGATCATCGGTTTCATGCAGCCTTAATATTGAATCAGATATTGGGAGGCGATACCTTATCTAGTAAACTGGGTGCAGAAGTGCGCGATCGCCAAGGTTTAAGCTATGGAATTTATAGCTCCTTCCAAGCCGGGAAGAATGCAGGCACATTTTTGATAGAAATGCAAACTAGTCCTGAAGATAGCAGAAAAGCGATCGCTAGCACCCGCGAAATCTTACAACAAATCCATCAACAAGGCGTCACTGCACTAGAAGTAGAAACAGCTAAACGCACCCTCATCAGCAGCTACAACGTTTCTCTGGCAAACCCAGAAGAATTAACAGATAGAATTCTGATGAATGAGGTGTATGGACTAGATAAAGGAGAATTGCACTCCTTGACTGACAAAATACAGAAAGTCACTCTTGACCAAGTTAATCAAGCAGCTCGTGAGTTACTCCATCCAGATCAAATCGTAGTCGTTACTGCTGGGCCATCTGTGTTGGCAGGGAGAAGCATTAGGTAGTGCAATGTCCAAACTATAGGAATCCGGTTTGATTACTGAAATTATTTGCGTAGGCTGGGAGTGGGGAGTAGGAAAAAAGACTTTTTGAGTGTACGGAGTTTTTTCAAAAATCAAATATGAGTCCTTGCTTGAGGGTTTATAAGTAGGTAGGCATCATTAAATATAAGATGTCATTGCGAGTGAAACGAAGCAATCCCAAAGTCTCTGGGATTGCTTCGTTTCACTCGCAATGACGGAAAATATTATATTTATATTTATTTACGCCCATTTACTTAGTAAGGACTTTAGTGCTTACAGCACTTTTCAGGTAAATGGAGTACATATATAAAACCCAAAACCTTGTATAGACTTAGCACTGCTACGTCTTTACGTGTATTCGATTAGAGCGCAATCTGCTGTAAAAAACAAGGGTTAAAATCCTTACTACAAATTTGCTTATCCATCAATTTAAATTTGACACACTAGTTTTGACACACTAGTAGAGATGGGCATTAGACATGGATAATATAAAGAATGGGTAAGTGGTTTTTCCCGCTACCTATTAATAACATTGCCTTTTGATAACTAGTGATGAAAATTTACAACCATTTTTACAAAATTGTAATTAAATCTCTTACTTTCTCAACTTCTGTTTGGCTGCAAATTTTACGGCGGAACTACGTGATATTAACGTTGTTTCTAAGCTTAAATTTCATCGCTGCTACTCCAGCAATGGCGGCGAATTTGTCTAACGATTTGCTCAAGCAACCAGCTATAGAAATTACAGTTAACTTGGGTAATGCAGCTAACGAACTCAAGTTTGAGCCAAATCATTTAGAATTGCTGGCTGGCAAACGTTATCAACTGCGGCTTACTAATCCCAGCCAACTGAAGCATTATTTTACTGCTAAAGATTTTGCCGATGGCATCTGGACACAAAAAGTCCAAGCAGGAAAAGTAGAAATCAAAGGAGCCATTCACGAACTGGAACTAAAACCGGGTGCTGAGGCAGAATGGGTATTTGTACCCCTGAAATCTGGTACTTATAGTTTACGTTGTCCAATACCGGGACATACAGAAGCCGGTATGACAGGAGAAATTGCCATCAAGAGTTAAAAACTAAAGACTATTCAGCTAAAATACAACATTTGCGTACTTCTACGCCCCTGGAGCGTTTAAATTTCAACCCTCAATTCGCCACGATTTTACGCAAAGCTGTACTAAGTCACATAGTAGAGAGCCAAAAAGAAGTTAAGGCGATTTTGATTCAAGCCCAACACATTTGCATACTGCTAATGTGTTATTGTATATACGTTAGCGGCTAGATCCGAAAAATCCCTATCAGAGATTAAAATAACTTAAATTATAGATATTATTTCTCAAGTAATCTAGAGAAAGCATTGATAGTTCAGAGGCAGAGCCACCAGTAATTATTAATATCCCATGAACATTTTCAGTAACTTACTTTCTCAAGCTACTCAGCCTGCACCCGCAAAAAAACAGCGCCGAGGAATTGAAATTAAATCGCCGCGTGAAATTGAAATCATGCGGCAATCAGCGACAATTGTGGCAACTGTTTTAAAAGAAATTTCTGAGCTAGTAAAGCCAGGAATGACCACAGCTGATTTGGATGCTTATGCAGAAAAACGCATCCGCGAAATGGGAGCTACACCAAGTTTTAAAGGATATCACGGTTTTCCTGGTTCTATCTGTTCCAGTATTAACAATGAAGCAGTGCATGGCATACCTAGTCCCAAGAAAGTGATTCGGGTGGGAGATGTATTAAAAGTAGATACTGGTGCTTATTATCAAGGCTTTCATGGTGATTCTTGCATTTCAATTGCTGTCGGTGAAGTAACCCAAGAAGCTGCTAAACTAATTTGCGTAGCAGAAGAAGCTTTATATAAGGGCATTGAACAAGTTAAGGCGGGTGCATACCTACTTGACTTAGCTGGAGCAATTGAAGACCATGTGAAAGTTAACGGCTTTAGTATAGTCGAAGAGTTCACTGGACACGGTGTCGGTCGAAATTTACATGAAGAACCTTCAGTATTCAACTACCGTACCCGCGAAATGCCAAATGTTAAACTCCGTGCGGGGATGACGCTGGCAATTGAGCCAATTTTAAATGCGGGTTCTAGACACACGCGAACATTATCTGACCGTTGGACAGCAGTGACTGTAGATAATTCTCTGTCGGCTCAGTTTGAGCATACAGTATTAGTGACAGAGACAGGTTATGAGATTTTGACTGACCGTTCTAAGTTGTAATTGTTAGTTGCAATTATCTGTTGTTGAGAGAGGTAAAGCGTCAAAAGAGGGCGATTTGCCTCTTTTTTTTTTAAATCTTTATTTTTATGAAAGTAGATGCGCTTCAGATAGGTAAACGTAGAAGAACGCAGAGAATAGAATATTGCAGAGAATATTAATATCAACGCAGGTTTAAATCCTGTCTTCTTTGCCTTATCGGTTTAGGTAAAATTATGCTGGACGATGAAATTTATCACGTATAAGCTAGGAAAAAACACTTGTACTTACTTTACTCAAAAATGGCAAGTTTTCTTAAATCTCTACCTCGCATTTCTTTTGCTGCATTTTATCTGTGGCTTTCTACTCTTAATTTGTTGCCAATAGCAAACGCTGCTACCCCAAAAAATGCTAACAGACAAGTGACTTGTCAAGCTAAGAAACTAGGATATGAAGAAGCACTTTTTTTATACCTACAAAAACCGCAAGGACAAATTCAAGGTGGAGGCATAATTACTTTATATGAAGACGCAAAGTTAAAAGTACTAGCTAAAGGTAGTGAAAATTGGATTTACGTTAGGGTTATTGATACAAATAGTCTTGCGGAAAAAGACTTAGAAGGTTGGATGGTTAGTAATAGCCTAAAATGTACTAGTAATGTAGCTCAGGTTAAGCCTGCAACGTGCCAAGTAACAGGGTTGAAATCGGGGCAATTAGCTTTACGTATTACAGCTGGTGGAAAGTCAACAGCAGGTTTAGATAATGGGAATAATGTCACATTACTTCAGCCTCATATTGTATCACTTCAAGATCCCCCAACACCTTGGGTTAACGTGCGTGTAACTAATACTTCAAACACCAGAGTTATGGGAAGAGAAGGGTGGATTAGTTCTCAATATATAGATTGCTATAGTAACCAAAGCAATGATGCAATAAATTATCCGTAAAATAGTAAGAATTCAGCACCCAGAAGTCAGAATTTAAAAGGAATACAGTATGATTAGGATATTTATCTATTCTGAATTCTGACTCCCAAATTTTTACTTATAAAATTTGAGGACATACCTCTATATTTGACCAGTATCTGCATAATTATTTTTATAAATAGGAAGTAACTCTTTAGCTTGTATATAGACAAAGGTACTCTTTGGAATAGCTTCTAATAAATGAATTGCTTGTTGCCATTTACCTTGTACTTGCTGCCGAACTAGTAGCGAATTAGGTGGATTGTGAAGCATCAAATTAGCTTCTATTGCTAGTTTTTTTGCTGATTCTAAGTTTGCTACAGCGTTCTTTTCAATTAATACTCTTTGACTGATAGATTTATAGTTCATTTGATAGTAAGCCAATTTCTTCTTTGCTTGGTCAGAAACTGATGTTTCATGAGGGATACTATCTAACAAAATTATTGCCTGATGCCATTTGTTTTGTGCTTGTTGCCAGACTTTTAGAGGATGCGGTGGCTTTTGAACTAGAGAAGCAGCCACCATACCGAGTTTTTGAGCAGATTTAAATTTAGCGATGGCTGCGCCAGCGTCTGGGACGAACGCACTTCCTTCTTGAGTTAAACTTAGATTTATCTGTTGCAATTGTGGACTTCGATCTTTAATTTTCCAAACACAAAAACCTAAGATTAATAAAGTTGAGGTTATAGCCAAAGCCGAACGTACTATTTTTTGTGTCGAAAACTTTGGTACTACTTTTATTTGCTGACTAATAGTTGCGTCATTACTAATTTTTTGTTCAATCTTTTTTAAGGCTTGTTCTGCTTGTTCCTTTAAAATGCCACTCTGAATAATTAAAGCTGAACTTTGTTCTTGAAAGAAATCACAATCATTCAGGATATTTGTCAATTCTTGAAAATTTCCCTCACTCGATATAATTAACTCGTGATCATCATCTAACCACTCTAAAGCAAAGCTAGATTTACCATAAAAAGCAGATACTCCTAATAAAATATTTAATAAACTACGACTAGTTTTAATAGTATTAAAAATATGATTTAATTTTTGCTGGAATTGTAATAGCTCTTTTTGATAATTGCTGATTTTTTGAACTTGACGTTGTAAAATATTAGAGTCGCCATCTAAGTTAATTTTTAAATTGTCAGCAAGTGCTTTAAAAGCATTGGGTATGCTTGGATGATTAATATCAGAATTTAATTGATTGACTAATTGAATATCACTAAGAATATCCGTAGCTATTGCTTGTAAAAAATAACCCCATTCAATCCAGGTATCAATTTTTGATTGTAAATCAGCTAAGGTAATTTTAGTTTTGGAATTGCCAAATTTATCTGCGATCGCTGGATCTACTAATCCCATCATCGGGATAGTTGCTAATCTAGGAAGTGTTGCGATCGCAGAATTTTTTGCGTTCTCAAATTTCAATTCTTTAACAATTAATTGTTTAATGTTCCGTAGTTTTTCCTGAGCATTATTGATCAGAATAATTTGTCCCATAATTTCGTTAGAATCGCCAATGATTAGTTTTAGACTCTGAATCAGTGTTGGCAATTCACTAACAAGTATTTCTAGATCAGCCATAAATACCCCTTAGGGATTTGTCGAAAGTTTATGCGAAACAATTAAAATGGCTTGAGTAAGAACTTAACCACGTCTGTTGCATCTGAGCATCCTAGTTGAGTCACAAATCTCAGGAGCTATAAAATGTATAATTCCCATAAATCCTGCTAAAGTAACAATTTAAGTTTCAAAATCCCAGAGAAAGCCAAAACTACCCATTCACTAACCTATGAATGAAGTTGATTTAGCATTTACCCCAGCACTAGAGTTGGCGCAGTTAATTCGTCGCCGGGAAGTATCACCGCTAGAGTTAGTGGAAATATATTTAGAACGAATAGGGCAATTGAATCCCCAATTAGGAAGTTATTTTACGGTGACGGCAGAAGAAGCGATCGCAGATGCCAAAGCCAAAACAGAATTATTGACAACTACCTCAGAACTACCACCATTTTTTGGAGTACCGATTTCTATTAAAGACCTCAATGCCGTAGCAGATGTTACCTGTACTTTTGGAAATCCGGCATTATTAAATAATATCCCTAACTATGATGATGGGTTTGTGGCAAAGATTAAGCAAGCTGGATTTACTATTTTGGGTAAAACAGCCACTTCCGAATTAGGTTCATGCCCATACACTGAACCTACGGGTTTTCCCCCAGCTAGAAATCCGTGGAATTTAGAATATACCCCTGGCGGTTCTAGTGGTGGCGCGGCGGCGGCGGTAGCTGCGGGATTGTGTGCGATCGCTCAAGGTTCTGATGGCGGTGGTTCAATTCGGGGGCCTGCGGCTTGTTGTGGTTTGGTAGGAATTAAGCCATCTAGAGGCAGAGTGAGTAAAGCGCCAGTCGGTGAACGCCTTGCAGGTATTGCCGTCAACGGCCCGATCGCCCGGACTGTCGCTGATGCTGCTGCCCTTTTGGATGCCATATCTGGCTATGTTACAGGCGATCCTTACTGGTTGCCAGATCCCGAACCATCATTTCTCGCTGCTACTCAAACAAAACTCGGTGCTTTGCGAATTGCCTTTGACACTAGCATTTCTCCTTTGGGAGAAGCTGACGCTAACTGTCAGCAAGCTGTCCGCCAAACCGTCCAGTTATTAGAACAACTCGGCCACCAAGTTGAACAGAAATCTCCAGATTTTAGCGGTTTAGTTGAACCGTTTCAAATCGTCTGGCAAGCTGGGGTGGCTGCATCAGGGCTTCCGGTTGAAGCCTTGCAGCCATTGAATCGTTGGCTATTTGCCCGCACAGGTTCTGTTGCCCAGTACCTGCAAGCAGTTTCTCAAATGCAGATTGTGGCACGTCAGATTGTGGCGTTTTTCGATACTGTCGATGTGCTGGTATTGCCAGTTTATCTACATTCACCCATCCGCGTCGGGGAATGGGCTGCACTGAGTCCAGAAGAGATATTCCAAAATATTATTGAGTGGGTTGCCCCTTGTCCGGCTGCGAATGCAACTGGACAACCTGCGATCGCAATTCCTGTAGGCTTTGATAGTAATGGTTTACCCATGAGTGTGCAGCTAATTGGTAAACCTGCGGCTGAAGCGACACTCATCAGCCTAGCAGCACAATTAGAAGCGGCTAACCCTTGGATTCATCATCGTCCAGCCTTTGCAATATCGGGCTAATCATGCAGGCATCCCTGGAACAACTTTCGCAAATTATTGTGTTTGCAGGTTTAGAAACAGCAGAGAAGATAAGTTTGCAATCTGACACTCAGGTGCAACGCCATAGTAAAGGAGAGATTATTCTCCATGAAGGCGATCGCTTACCAGCAAAACTCTATGCTGTTGTCAGTGGAGCAATTCAAGTTACCAAAACAGCAACAACTGGTAAAGAAACGATTCTCCGCGCCTTAGCTGCTGGAGAAATTTTTGCGGCTCCTGCTTTGTTAGGAAATGGGATTTCTCCGGCAACTGTCACTGCTGAATCTGATTGTGAAGTTCTTACCGTAGAGCGAGATGCTTTATTAAAAGCTATTGGCGAAAATCCGGAAATCGCATTACGAATGCTGATGGTTTTTAATAGTCGGATTCAGCAATTACATGAAACAGTTCATGGATTAGTTTCTGAAAGAGCTATTGTTCGCCTTGCCAGATTAATTCAATATTTTTATGCTGAATCTGGAACTGAATCTACTCCAAAAGGTGAGTGTTTAAAAGTTAAATTATCTTATTATCGTATGGCTCGGAGTAGCGGCATTACTTACGAAGAATGTGTACGGTTAATTAAAAGTCTTAAAACAGTAATTGCCTATAGCCGTGGTGGGACAATTATGATACTTAATGCTAATAAATTAGATGCGATCGCCTCTGGAGATATAGATTTGTAGGGGCACACAGTTAGTTATGCATCCCTACTTAATTTTATCCAATTGAGAACCGCTACAGAACGCGGGATGTAGCAATCAATTCAGACTGCTACAGCAACTCTATCTTGTTCGCGTGCAGCGACAACTAAAACTAAACATAGAGCCGCGATCGCTTTTTGCCATTCTTGCCGAACTTGCGCGTCCTTAACACCTTCAAACATCTCTACCAAGCGAGGAACAGAAGCTTCTAAAGCCAAACGAGGTACTGGACGATGTAACTCAACTAAATGAGTTAGACTTTCTTGATTATGGAGGAAACCAATTACCCATGTTGTGGTGTGATCGGGACTATCAGGAACCCGCTTAACTCCCAATTCATTTTTTAGCCAGTTGTAAAAAGGTGGTAATCCTTAGCTAAAAACTCCTCCTGCTGTAAGTAAAGTTTCCTTAAGCAAATTGGTATCTAAGCTGTGTAATTCTTGTTGTAATTCAGGTGAATTGAGAACTTTAGTTAGAGGTTGTGATAATATTTTTTCCACCGAATTTCTGAAAAACTTAAATTTTCGGCAAAAGTTAAAAGTAGCGATCGCATTTTTTCAGACTCCATAAATAACTAATTATTTTCTGCAACTTTCTCGGAGAGGATGAGCAGAAATGTCAGGTTTTCTTCTGCTTTTAAGGCATGAGGTGCATTAGCAGGCATAAAGACAAAAACACCGGGTCTAAGTGCAATATCTTCTCCAGATAAAGTAAGTAAACCTCTGCCTTCGATGACGTTGATGGTGGCATTACGAGTGGAGGTATGCTCGGAAATATCAGTATTAGCTGCTAGGCAAAATAGAGTGTATTGACAAGCTTTATCTTTCAGCAGTACTTTACTGAGAACTCCCGCGCTGGGGTATTCAATTTGTTCTCGTAGTTGAGTAATGAAAGATGGGCTGGCTGGTGATTGAACTTGTCATAGTATTTTAGGATTATTAACTGTAAACAAAGGCTGATAATCATTCAAGGATTATCGAGTATTTATCAGGCGATGGATTTGGGAATAAATTATCTTATTGGGCAACAGCACACAAAATGATGTAGCCTAATTCCTGTTGGTATTTATGAAAAACTTGGTGAATTTCTAAAACCCGCTTGCGGATATCTTTCTGCGTCAACACATTCCAAAAAATCCGAATTGTGTTAAAAATACCTTCATCTTGAAATATCCGCCTTAAATTCAATAAATTCATTGACTCAGTTTGGCATTTCTCTACTTGCAATCCGGCTGTTAAAAAAGCCGTAATCCAGTTGGTTTCTGATAGCGGTGTAGAATTAACTAGAATTACTCGTGCTAAGTCAACACGAATTTGTTCTTCTTTGTCAGTCGCTAACAGTTCATGGGAGAGAAATTTACCTCCCTGTTTGAGTAGATGATGAATTTCAGCTAAAATTTTGGCTTTTCCCAATGGGGATTGCATTGTGAGAATGGCTTCTGCCAATACATAATCAAACTTTCCTGAGATTGCCTCTAGGTTGAAAATATTACCTTCAATGATTTCGACTTGATTTCTAACCCAGCAGCGCAAATATTAGCTCGCGCACGAGCCACACTATCAGGATTTTTTTCAACACCTACTACTTTGACATCGTAGCTTTTTGCTAAAGCGATCGCACTATATCCAAAGCTAGAACCTAGCTCTAAAACTGTCTCTCCAGGCTGAAAGTTTGCCAACTGAAATAATTTATCTGTAGCTATTCGTCCACCTGGGCGCAGATATTTTTTACCTGCTGCTGCTAATACTTCGTGTCCGGTAGCTGTTTGGAAATTGAGGATAGTGTTGGTCATTGCTGCGACCTCTGAACTTGTCTTATCCTCAATTTCTCAGGAATTTATGATATTGTCTCTGAGGTAGCTCATAGAAGCAGTATTACTTTCCTTTCCACTCACGCTCAAGGATAGCATAAAGAAAATTGTCATACCATCTGCTTTTGATTAACTCTTTTTCCGGCAGATGATCCTCACGACGCATACCAATTTTTTCTAATACCCTAACAGAAGCAAGATTCTCTGCAACACACCAAGACCAGATACGATGCATTCCTAGTTCTTCAAAGCCGAACTTTAAAATGGCTTGTGCTGCTTCTGTTGCATAACCTTGTCCCCAATATTGACTATTTAGTTCATAGCCAATATCTGCTTCCTGCATTTCCGAGTCATTTACACGGATACCACAAGTGCCAATAAGCCGATTTTCTTCTTTGAGGATAATAGCTAATTGAAACTTTGTTCGTGGTTGCTCTTTTTGCTGATCAATAAATATCTGGATAAACTTACAAACATCCTTCTGTGTACGGTGCGTCCAATAGCTGTAACGTAAGTACAAAGGATCAGATTGATAGGCAAAAACTGCCTGCCAATCTGTTTCTATAAAGTCACGCATTAGCAAACGGTTTGTTTCTAAAATCATGGCTTTGTTAATGTGCTGAGTGCAGGCAATCAAAGAGTTTATGCAACTAAACAAGGCATAAAAATCTTAGGAAACTTCTACCACATCTACCTTAAGTTGTTGAATAATTAAGTTGCCCGATCAATTTTTTGCACTTCTTCATCAGATAGTTTTACATTGATAGCTTGTGCTGAGTCTTCAATACTGGAAACCTTACTAGCGCCGGGAATCGGCAAAATAGCGGGCGATTTGGAACGCAACCACGCTAAGACGATATTATATACTGATACGCCTTTTTCTTTGGCTAAGTTAGCGATCGCCGGAATATCTTGCAAATCCTGATGGCGACGTCTACCACCAAAGGGACTCCAAGGCAAAAATGTCAAGCCTTGCTGTTCGCAATACTTCAACACGCCGTCTTTTTCTGGTTGTCGTTGCCAAGGACTGTATTGATTCTGCACCGAGACAATATCCACCAAATCCTGCGCTTGCTTAATTTGTTCAACGGAAAAGTTAGAAACTCCCATAAACCGAATTAAACCTGCCTCCACTGCTTCTTTCACTGGCGCAAGGGATTCTGCAATGGTGTAATTACTATCGGGCGCATGATATTGCCAAACATCGATGGGTTTAGCACCACCCAAAGCCTCAAAGCTAACTCGAATTGTTTCGCGTAAATGTTCTGGGTTGCCGTTGCTTGTCCAATTTCCATCAGGACGCATCAAACCGCCCTTAGTTGCCACAATTACTTGGCTAACATCGCCTTTGTAACTAGTAAGTGCCTTGTGAATTAGTCGCTCGTTGTGGTGTTTTTCTGACTCATCTTTGCAGTAAGAATCGGCAGTGTCAATAAATGTAATACCCAAATCCAGAGCATGATGAATAACTTCGATTGATTCAGATTCGGGAGGGCGATTAGAGATTGACATAGGCATACCACCCAAACCAATCGCACTTACAGATATACCAGTTTTTCCTAGCTGTTTGGTTTCCATGCTTCTAGCTATAGCTTTCTGCCCTAATTATCTACTAGCTAGTCAAAGCTTTTTTAGCGATTTCTGATAAATCCTCCCTAGTACTTAGATTTGCTGATAAGTGAATGAGTTAGTAAGGGAATACTCAACTCAGGGGTTAAGTATTCTATACACAAGCACCGATGAAAATTGTCGAGGAAACCCGTACCAGATTACAGCTAAAGCATCTACCACTCAGAGATTGGCTAACTGGGTGGTTCATTCTGACTTTATGCTTAAGCTTTTTGATTTACTGCTTATTTTTTGAGTCTGCTTCAGTTAAGATAACTTGCTATCGCTTCTCATCAAACCAAGTTAATTGTGAATTGAGGCGGTTCACTTTGCTGGGAAGCATGGAGAAACTTAAAATGTTTGATCTCCAAGAAGCATACATTCTTACAAAGACTGGTAGCAAAGGAGCGAAAACTTATGAAGTGGTTATTGTAACTCCTTTTGGAGACTTTGCTCTTTTATCTCATGTTAGCTATCAAGAGAATCAGGAAGTTGTTTTTAAAATTAACGATTTTCTTAACTCTGGAAAAACATCTTTCTTAGTACACCAAAATCAACGGCATTATCTATTTTTCTTAATTTTATTTATATTAATTATAATAGTGATCGCTGCTTTTTTAGCAACATCACCTGTAACCACTTGCACCTTTTATAAGAGTATCAATAAGGTATTTATCGAACGTAAAAGTTTGCGTGGCAATCAAGTTATTGAACATCCACTAGAAAATATTCTGCGTTTTGACATCCAAGAAAAGCAATTTAAATACTCTAAGCTTTATCGGGCTGTAATTGTGCTGAAATCTTTCAAAGAAATCCCAATCAATCCACAATACACTGATGAAAGAAGCGTTAGATATGCAGTATCTAGGATACTCTTATTTCTAAAACTTTAACAAAAACTATCTCCACTACTTACCACTGTGCCCATAGACTGAAGTCATAGATCGCTGACTTATCTAGGAAGCTGGGGATATTGTCTATCACAAATGATTTAGGATTTGCTATATAGATACAAAACGCTTAGATTAAGCAAGTTTGAGTCACTTTCGACATCCAGCATTCTCCATTAGTACCATTCTTACTCAACTAAAAAGTACTCACTTTGTCAGTTTGTCTATTTAGACTATGTTTGGTACATAAAATAAGAAGCTAGCCTAATATGAGCGGCTGTTATTCTACACTTGACATAAAGCATTGTGAGTGCTAAAAGACGACTGCCAGAAACTATTGCCCATGTCAGAATCACCCGCCAATCTTGGCAACACGGCTTCCTTGAGGGTGAAGTGAGTGCAGGTGAGTTTGAGTGGCATTTCCAGTGGCATTTTCGCCGGGGAGAACTTGCCGTCAAGCCTTCCCAAGGCCGCGCTTTAATCAAAGAACCCCTCGGTCGATTTTTGGAGCAACAAGATTATCAGCTAGAGCCTGGAGGAGATTATGCTTTTACTATTCGGGCGGAACTTTAAAAGTTAGAAGCCATTCAATTTTGGATTTTAGATTTTAGATTGAATCCAAAATCCAAAATCCAAAATCTAAAATTTCTTTAGTGTTGATTCTGTGAGGCGGTTTAAGTATCTTTCGATTAGGAGGATGGCAACAATGTCATCTATCGGTCTTGGAGGCTGTCGCAGACCTTGTGGCAATAGCTTTGTTAGCCCCTTGGGTGGGAACATTTGCCAATAGCGATCGCGTGCTTCTAAGGTTGTGTAACGCTCATCCACTAAAATAATACTCAGTGGTTCTATTAATTCCTGATATAACTTCTGTCTCCACTGCTTGGCTGTAGTTTGGTCGCCCATCACCATTAAGGAAATGGGAAATTTTTGACGCAGTGTCTCAATGGCAGCGATCGCCTCTTTTGCTAGCACAACCTCATGGTAATATAGTTGCCGATCCAGTCCCATCACCGCCAAACCACACTTATCTCGACCTGGATCAAACCCCAAAATCACTGGTTGCGTTGGTGAAAATTCACGAAAATTCATAAGAAATTAAAAATAAGAATTCAGGATTCAGAATTCAGGATCAATTGGTGGCGAGTCTGTCTTGGAAAGTTATGATGTCTACGGCGTCAGCCGCCGCTTGTGACTTTCCGCGCCCATCTCCCACTAATTGTATTCTGACTCTCTGAACTTCTGAATTCTGACTTCTCTTTTAAGTACTAAAAATAATTTGTCCGTTGACTATTGCCACTAATTTTACTCTCAATGGCCCAGCTGTATAAGTGTCCTCTGCTGCGATCGCTTTAATCTCCAATGGTTGATTGTATTGTCTTAACTGGCTAACAAAGCGTAAGAAAGTCCCCTCTACTTGCACATCTTCGACAATTCCGGCGTTACGGGCCCGAAATTGCGAAGCAGAAATTAGTATTTCCAGCCTTTGCTGTAACTGATAGGATGTCATAGTTTTGGAATCAGCACTAGTTGTAGCTAGCACTGCACCTCCCGAAAAAACCAATTGATTTCGCGCTGTATCGGCGAAAAACTCTATCTGCTTTTCTCCTCTAACGTAATTACCAGCCGAGAAAATTCGCACCACATATTCTTGACCATCGCTAATCTGCTTGCTCAATTGCTCAACCCTATCTTGAGTTACACGCAGTAGCTCTACATTGGCTGGATTTGCACCCGGCTCACTTAATTCAACATTAGCGTTGCGATTAGCTTGTTGCAAAAGTTGTACTACTACTTGGCGAGCAGCAGCAGGTTGAGTAACGCGAACTACACCAGCAGATAGAACTTGACCACGAACTATGGCTAGTTTACCCAAACGCAGGTCGCGGTAAGACTGATAATATTTTTCCAGCCTTGCAACTTCTAGTTCTAGTTGCTCCTGTTGTCCTTCCAATTCTTTAAGGCGCGATTCCCGTGTGGCAATCACTTGCTCTCGCGCTGCAACTTCTAAATTACGCTTTTGAATTAGTTGATCCAGTTGGGCAATTTTTTGATCGCGTTGTTTTATGGCTTCTTGACGGTTAGCGAGTTCGCGATCGCGTTTTTCAATGGCTGTTTTGGCTTCGTCAATGGCTTTTTTCGCTTCAGCATACAGCCGTTGACGCTCTGTCTTTAGTAGTTCAACTGCTGCCTGTAACTCCTTTCTCTGATTGTAAACACTTTGCAATTCAGCTATAGCTTTTTGGTACTGAGTTACAACTTGTCCTAGCTGACCTTGAGTGCGCTGAAGTTGAGTTTGAGTTTGGGCTTGTTGACTAATGGTGCGGTTCAACTGAGCTTGTGTTTGCAGTTGTTTGGCATTCGCCGCCTGCAAAGATTTATTAATTGTCTGTAAGTCTTGTTGTGCTTTTGCTTGGGCAATTCTTGCTTGGTTTAGCTCACTCTCTACCTGACTTTTTTGAGTTTCTGCGGTTTTTAGCTGTTCCCGCTTCTGTCTGAGGTCTGTTTGAATATCCTCTAACTCAAAGACTCCCTTTCGCAAGCCTTCGTCGGCAGCGAATAAAATCCCTAAAGTTGATGCGGAAATCAAACCGCCCGTAAAAATAGTTACTACTACAGCAGTATTTTTCGGACGAAGCTTAAAAAGTGAGAGGCGGGCTTTGCCAACTCGTGTGCCGATGCGATCGCCCACGGTGGCAATTACGCCTCCCAGAATCAAAATTGCTGCGATGAGGATGTATCCGGTGGTCATCTTTAGCTACCGAAATCCTTCCAGATACAGCCTACTACTTTTAAGCATTGTCTGGAAAGAAGTGGAAATTGGCAATAGCTGAAATTACTCAATTTTTGATTTACCTCTAGCTATTAGTGTCATCTTTCAAAATACAACACGCGCCGATTCCCCTTTCTTCAATTGATTTTATGTGAATTGCCTACTTAAGGTAACAGGTTTATGCACAGTAATCTTCTTTTTGTGAATAGAAATCATCTTTTTCTCACGCAAATCCCCTAGTAGCCTAGTAACGGTAACACGAGTTGAACCAATTGCTTCTGCGATCGCTTGATGAGATAACTTCAAATCAATAGTGATCCCATCTGCACAAGGAACGCCAAAATCCCGACAAAGAATTAACAAAAAACTCACCAAGCGAGAACCCATGTCTCGGTGAGCAAGAGTTTCAATCATCATCTCCGTCTGTAAAATGCGCGAAGACAGACCTCGCAGCATTAACATTGATAATTCTGGATTTTCCTTGAGTGCTTGTTCCACTTGTTCAATTGGTGCTGACAGTAATTCCGCAGGCGTAAATGCAACCGCATGGTAAAAGCGATCCGACTTATTTCCTGTCAGCAATGACAATACACCAAAAACACTGTTTTCCCGCAGCAACGCTACCGTTATTTCCTCTCCTGCCTCGTACACCCTGGAAAGTTTAACAGCACCTTTCAAAAGAAAATAAACTCGTTCGGCAGGATCGCCAGGAAAAAAGATCGTTTTATTGCGTTCAAACGTTTCTACAACTGGCGGAAACGCCCCGGTCGCCATCTGACGAAAAACATTTGCTAGGGCTTTATCTTGTGTCACGATCATCTCCCTTCCCCTACCCAATGCCGGAAAAACAAAAACTGATTACCTAAGAATACACCCGAAAAATGAATATAGCACCGTCAACCTTTCTGTACTTTCCTATACTCAAACTAATCTCTTCATAACTCTTTGTTTATTATGATACATAATTGTTGATCCTTTCAGCTATTAATTGTTGATAAGTAGTTCCAATAGCTGTATTTAAAAGGTTTTTTGAAGAACAAATAAAGATATCTTGAGAAAATCTTTAGGAAAAATCAATAATTTTGTCACAGCAAACACTCTTACCAATATTCATTTTTGCAAATCCTGTATAAAACAAAGATAAATTAGCCTCAGATTCTAGTATGCTCCTAAATGATCGATCGCATTAACAATTTATATGCTAAATCTGACTGGAAAAAATGCCCTTGTTACAGGTATTGCCAATAACCGCTCGATCGCCTGGGGCATCGCCCAACAGCTGCATAAAGCCGGAGCAAACCTGGGTATTACTTACCTGCCGGATGAACGCGGCAAAATGGAGAAAAAAGTCGCGGAGTTGGTAGAACCCCTCAACCCCAGTTTATTTCTTCCCTGTAATGTCCAAAATGAAGACCAAATTAAATCTACCTTTGAGACAATCCGCGAACAGTGGGGAAAGCTAGACATCCTTATCCATTGTCTGGCCTTTGCTAGCAAAGACGACTTGAGCGGAGATTTTAGCCAAACCTCCCGTTCTGGCTTCAACACCGCCTTAGAAATTAGTACCTACTCGCTGGTGCAGTTAAGTGGTGCAGCTAAACCTTTGATGACAGAGGGAGGTAGTATCGTCACTTTGACATATTTAGGCGGTGTCAGAGCAATCCCTAATTACAACGTTATGGGAGTTGCCAAGGCGGGCTTAGAAATGAGTGTGCGTTATCTAGCTGCCGAACTAGGGGCGCAAAATATCCGCGTCAATGCCATCTCCGCAGGCCCCATCCGCACTTTGGCATCTTCAGCAGTAGGTGGGATTTTGGATGCAATTCATCATGTAGAAGAAGTAGCTCCCCTACGACGCACCGTCACTCAGTTAGAAGTAGGCAATGCTGCGGCTTTCTTGTGTAGTGATTTGTCTAGCGGCATTACCGGACAAATTCTGTATGTAGATGCAGGATATGAAATTATGGGAATGTAAGATAATTGGGGCATGGGGCATTGGGAATTGAGTATTAGTAATAATTCTTGTCCATTTTTCATTCCCCATGCCCTATGCCCTATTCTCCATGCCCTATTTCCCATGCAAATCAGCAAAATTAATTCAAACTACGATCGCTTAACTGAAACCTCTCGGATTGCGACTGTTCACCGCACCACTGGTGAAACTGATGTGCAAGTTACGATCAACCTGGATGGTAGAGGAACTTGCACAGCAGCAACAGGTGTTCCGTTTTTGGATCACATGTTGCATCAAATTGCCTCCCACGGGCTGATTGATATAGATGTCCAAGCCAAGGGAGACTGGGAAATTGATGACCATCACACCAACGAAGATGTAGGCATTACTTTAGGGCAAGCTTTTAACCAAGCACTAGGCAACAGAAAAGGTATTGTCCGCTTTGGTAATTTTCTTGCACCATTGGATGAAGCTTTAGTTCAGGTAGCACTAGACTTTTCTGGACGTCCTCACCTCAGCTACGGCTTACAAATTCCTACCCAGAGGGTAGGAACCTATGACACCCAACTGGTGCGAGAATTTTTTGTGGCTTTGGTAAACCATAGCCAAATGACATTGCACATTCGGCAACTGGATGGCATTAATTCCCATCACATCATTGAAGCAACATTTAAGGCGTTTGCAAGAGCAACGCGGTTGGCGGTGGAAATCGACCCCCGTCGTGCTGGCGTTATTCCCAGTTCTAAGGGCGTTTTATGAAAGCAGTCAGGGTATTGGGCATTGGGAAAACTCTATCCTTGTCTTCCCAGTCCCCAGTTTTTGATAATTGACACACTAGTTTCTGATGGTTATTATCAGCCTACCAGGTAAATAGTGATTCAACCGAGATGAAGTCTGTTGCAGATGACTCTAATTCTCAACTTAATACGGCAGACACTCCGCCAGTAGTCCTAACTTCTGAGTTGCGAAAAGTCTATCGCACTGGTTTTTGGCTAAATCAAAAAGTCGTATCTCTGAAAAACTGTTCTTTAACGGTTTACAAAGGAGAAACCTTTGGGTTGCTAGGGCCAAATGGTGCTGGTAAAACCACTCTTTTAAAATTGTTATTGGGAATTATTCATCCCACCTCTGGACGGGGATTATTATTGGGTAAGCCAATAGGCGATCGCACTATCAGGCAACATATCGGCTATCTGCCAGAAAATCCCTATTTGTATGACTATCTCACTGGCTGGGAATTTTTACAGCTTGCTGCTGGACTATTCCAAATTCCCCAAAGTGTCCAACGCCAACGCATTCCCCAACTGCTGGAATTAGTGGGTTTATCCCAAGCTGATGCTCGTAAAAAGCTCCTGCGTCGCTACTCTAAAGGAATGCTACAGCGTGTTTGTATGGCACAGGCGCTAATTAACGAGCCAGATTTAGTTTTTCTGGATGAACCGATGTCTGGTCTTGATCCGGTAGGACGCTACCAAATGCGGGAAATTATTCTGGCCCTAAAAGCTGCTGGGAAAACGATTTTTTTCAATAGCCATGTTCTTAGTGAAGTAGAACAGATTTGCGATCGCATTGCCATTCTCGCTCAAGGTGAATTAATTTGCTCTGGTTCCCTTAATGAACTCTTAGGCGGAAAAAACACATATCACGTCAAAGGTCAAGGTGGGGACTGGGAAATCCTCAAAAAATGGATATCCACTCTCAGATTTGAGCCTGATGGCTCTTGGCAAGGTACATTACAAGATGATTACTATGATTTTCTCGCTAGTCTTCGCCTCATGGAGGGTAAAATTATCGCCATGAACTTGTCGCGTCAATCTTTAGAAGAATTTTTTATTCAACAAATCGAAATAAAAAATAATTCGCTTAATTAGTCTTGTAACCAAATAGCAAATTGTGGATTGGCTGCACATACAGCAGTTTTCTTTTGCATGAGGTACAAAGTCACTGGTTTTGAGGCAGGAGGAAGAGGAATAATTTGATTTGTGAATCCTTGATTCTGTACCTCATTTAACAGTGAACAGTGAACAGTAAACAGTTATCAGTGATCTATTTATCCCTGGGTTTAAGCCTACGCCGTACAGGTGGAATGCGTTGGTGGCGGGTTGAAATCCCCCACCATACGCCTGATAACTGATAACTGATAACCGATAACTTAGGACTTACGCAAGAGTTACGGAATAACGAACCACAGAGGCGCAGAGTACACGGAGAAATCAGAGTTTGAGAGATATTTTGCGTAAGTCCCATAACTGATAACTGGTTTAATTGCAAAGTGCTATAGGTAAGCCCCCCTTTTTAAGGGGGGTTGGGGGGATCTTGTGAGGCACAATATCACTAACACCAAGCGTATTGGGTTAACGAGTAGGATTCTACGCGCTAAAGTATTTTGCTACTGGGTGATAGGTAATAATTGCAGTGGTAGACTGTTCTGGATAAAGTTGTTCACTTTCATCCATATACAAGTTAATCCTGTCAGTCTGCAATAACTCCAGTTGCTTGTATTGATCCTGAATATTTGGACAAGCTGGATACCCAAAACTATACCGTGAGCCACGATAGCGTTGTGCTAATATATCCCGAATGTTGTCGGGTTCTTCAGCAGTAAAACCTAACTCCCGGCGAATTCTGGCGTGTGTCCATTCAGCTACAGCCTCTGCCACCTGCACCGCCATACCGTGGAAATACAGGTAATCTGTGTATTGATTGGCAGCAAACAGCTTTTGGGCGAACTCTGTGGCAATCTCCCCTACAGTCACCGCTTGCATGGGGAAGACATCAATAATTCCCGACTCCTTCGGTGCAAAGAAATCTGCTATGCATAGCCGCCTTAAAGACTTCTGCCTGGGAAACTCAAAAGTTGTAACCTGCTGTGATTGGTTCTCTGAGTCATATATATGTAGAGAATTCCCCTCGGCTTGACAAGGGAAATACCCATAAATCACTTGGGGATGTAACAGATTTTCTTCAATGATTCGCTGTTTCCAACTTTCTAAAACTGGGTAAACTTTCTCCGCTAAAAAAGCCTGATATTCTTCCTTAGATTGTTCCTTTGGTTTGCGGAATTGCCACTGTCCAGCAACCAAAGCTTGTAAATCCAAGTGCCAGAATATTTCCTCGATGGGAATATCACTAGGCTGCAATAACTTCGTTCCCCAGAAAGGCGGTGTTGGACGTTCAATATCTATCGCCACAGCTTCGGAACGTCTTGTATCTACTACTTTTGGTTCAGCAGATGTTTCTTCAGCAGTTGTAGCTTTTGGTTCTTTGTTACCATTTGTCGAAACTTCAGCCGTTTCGACTTCGTTTAAAAATCCTTGCAAATCTTCCCAGTTATTAGTTGCCTTTGCTGGCATTAATTTATCCATGAAGTGCAAGTCAGAAAAGGCATCTTTGCCATAAACAACTTTACCTTTGTAGGTATTTTGGCAATCTTCATACACAAACTTGGGAGTCAGTGCCGCACCTCCTAAAATTACGGGTACACTAATTCCTTTTTCGTTGAATACCTCCAAGTTCTCTTTCATGAAGGCGGTGGATTTTACCAGCAAACCACTCATGGCAATACAATCAGGTTTGTGCTGTTCGTAAGCGTTGATGATGTTTTCCACTGGCTGCTTAATTCCCAGATTAATCACCTTGTAGCCATTGTTGGACAAGATGATATCCACTAAGTTTTTACCAATGTCGTGGACATCGCCTTTAACTGTGGCAATGATAAAGGTTCCCTTGGCGTTGTTGCCTGATTCTGATTTTTCCATGAATGGTTCTAGAAATGCCACCGCCGCTTTCATGGTTTCCGCAGATTGCAAGACGAAGGGTAGCTGCATTTGTCCAGAACCGAACAATTCCCCGACAACTTTCATCCCATCTAGCAAGAAGGTGTTGATAATTTCCAACGGGGGATGTTCTTCTAAGGCTTTTTTCAGATGTTCTTCTAAGCCAATGCGTTCGCCGTCGATGATGTGGCGTGTGAGGCGTTCTGGGATGGGGAGACTTTCATCTAAGGAGCGATCGCGCTTAGTTGTCACCCCGGCAAAGGCTGTGGTAAGCTCTCCCAAGGGATCGTATACGCAAACATTACCCTCAAATTTCCGCTCATCATAAATCAACTGCCGACAAATTTCTTGATGGCGGGCGTCAATCTTCGATAGCGGTAAAATTTTGTTAGCGCTGACAATGGCTGCATCCATTCCCGCCGTCGTCGCTTCGTGCAAAAACACCGAGTTCAGCACCATCCGCGAGGCTGGAGTCAAACCAAAGGAAATATTGGAAACACCCAAAATCACATGACATCCAGGCAATCCTTCACGAATCCGCCGGATAGATTCAATTGTGGCTTTACCATTTTCTCGGTCTTCTTCAATCCCGGTAGAAATGGGTAACGCTAGGGTATCAAAAAATATTTCTGTGGGAGGTATGCCATATTCTACAGCTTGGCGGTATGCACGTTGGGCGATCGCAAACTTTTTGTCTGCTGTTCGTGCCATCCCGTCTTCATCGATAGTACCAATGATTACACCAGCACCGTATTTCTTCGCTATCTCTAGCACCTTCAAAAAGCGCGGTTCCCCGTCTTCGTAGTTGGTGGAGTTCAGCAAACACTTACCACCGGCAACTTTTAAACCCGCCTCCATCTTTTCCCATTCGGTGGAGTCAAGCATTAAAGGCAATGTGACATTGTTAACAATGCGCGAAACTAATTCGTGCATATCCCGCACACCGTCGCGTCCCACATAATCGACGTTGACATCGAGGATGTGTGCGCCTTCTTTAACTTGCGCCCTCGCCATTGAAACGAGTCCATCCCAATCTTCGGCATTTAGCAAATCGCGGCACTTTTTGGAACCACTGGCGTTGAGACGTTCGCCAACTATCAAGAAGGAATTATCTTGGTCGTAAGGCTGAGTGGTGTAAATTGATGCTGCTGCTGGTTCTAAGCTAGGATGTCTAACTTTTGCCTTTAGGTCTTTAGCGAGTTCTGCCAATTGTTGAATGTGTTCTGGACGTGTCCCACAGCAACCCCCGATCACTTGGACACCCAAATCTTCAACAAAATGCATCAATGACATCCGTAATTCTAACGGTGTCAGGCGGTAGTGCGCTTGACCGCCGACGTTCTCAGGTAAACCCGCGTTGGGAATACAGGAAACGATGAAAGGTGAATGTTCTGCCAGATACTTGATATGTGGCTTCATCAAGTCTGGGCCAGTGGCACAGTTTAGACCGAGAATGTCAATTGGGTAAGGTGCCAAAATTGTCAGCACAGCACTGATTTCGGAACCAACCAACATTGTGCCCATGCTTTCCATTGTCACAGAAACCATTAATGGTCTGCGATCGCCTTTCTTCGCAAATACTTCTTCAATGGCATTCAGCGCCGCTTTAATTTGCAGCACATCTTGGCAAGTTTCCACCAGAAATAAATCGACACCACCATCCCATAGCGCCTCTGCTTGTTCAGCAAAAGTAGCTTTCATGGTGTCAAAGTCAATATGTCCCAAGGTTGGGAGTTTCGTTGTGGGGCCGATGGAACCTGCCACAAACCGGGGTTTTTCTGGCGTGGAAAATTCCGCAGCCACACGCTTGGCTAATTCTGCGGCTGTCTTGCTGAGGTAATAGGCTTGGTCTGCCAAGTCATATTCTGCCAGTACCAGGGAGGTACTGCCAAAGGTATCGGTTTCAATCACATCTGCCCCAGCAGCGAGAAAGTCGCGGTGAACCTTAGCGACAGCTTCGGGTTTCGTGTGGACTAAGTATTCGTTACAACCTTCATACTGCGGGCCGCCGAAGTCTTCAGCAGTCAGGTTTTGGGTTTGTAAGTTGGTTCCCATCGCCCCGTCGAAGACGAGGACTGGGCTATCAGGACTACGCAAGCGTTCAAGGAAAGAATGAGTCATATTTTCCTAGAATAAATGAGGATATCAAGTGAGTCTTGTGATACTCGACTTACTTTATTATTTTCCAAGATTGTGATATTTGCGGCATCTTTTAATAAAGTCTGTTTTGCTGAAACTCGCCATTGGCTCATTTTGACCTGATTTCTCAAGGTTAGCGATCGCAGAATTATGCAAAAGCTTCCTTATATCATGTGCGCTTGATTGCTTATTAAACTCGAAGAACCCCACCCCGCCAAAGCTAGGCTTTGTATTGCCTCCCCGCAAGCCTACGGTTTACACGCAAGTCTGAAATAGCTGATTAACCAAGGTTTTACCCTCTTGCGCTTATGAGTTGATGGACAGCTTGGATATTAGCGATGTCTACAAAGGGCTGTGACGGTAATATCACTTGCCTACGGCACGCTCTTTTCTCAGAAAGCTGCTTCAAGTTTTTTTCCATCTCTTCAACTTCTGTTAAAGGTATATCTCTTATCTTGCGGCACAATCTAGGGGCAGCGATGGTAAAGTCAAATATATGTGGAGATGGGAACTATGACTCAAACCCTACCCAAGTTAATAACCTTTGAACAATTTATCGAGTGGTACCCCTCAAACGGGGCGCGATATGAACTACATAAAGGAGTCATTGTAGAAATGCCACCCCCAACTGGTGAACACGAAAATGTTGTTGGATTTTTGGCGGCACAGATAACCTTCCAGTTCTTGCAAATGGGACTTCCGTTTCGCATTCCCAAAACTGCCTTTGTCAAAATTCAGAGCAATAACTCAACCTATTCTCCTGACATTTTGCTATTAAATCATGACAATCTCGTGAATGAACCTCTGTGGAGTAAGCAATCGACTGTTATTCAAGCTGCATCTATCCCATTAGCTGTTGAAGTTGTTAGCACCAACTGGCGAGACGACTACTATGACAAGTTCAGGGATTATGAGGAGATGGGGATTACTGAGTATTGGATTGTAGACTATGCCGCGATCGGCGGCAAAAGATTTACTGGTAATCCTAAACAAAAAACTATTACAATTTGCGAATTAGTTGAGGGAGATTATCAAATGACTGTGTTTAGAGGAAATAATTTTATTGCATCGCCTTTATTCCCCAAACTCAACTTTACAGCACAACAAATTTTTGATTCTGCTTTGTAAGTTTAGGTTTGAACGTAGAGTTTGACTGATTCTACATATAGTCAGATGAAATATTTTCGCCAAGTTTCTTATCTTGGGATCACAGCTTAGAGTTGTTACTCCGTTCAGCTCAAAGATGGAAAGAATACTACAGGCATTTCAGGTGGATTAACCAATCCAGTTGTGTCAACCATTGAGTTGGTCGTTGCGATCGCGCTGTCTGTGCTGGCGCTAGCTTTCCCAGTGGTAGCAGGAGTGATTGTGATTGGTTTTCTAATAGTAGCTATTCAAAGAATCTGGAGTTTCTTCTTCAATAAACCATCTTCTCAAACTACTGAAACCGTCTCTCCATCAAAAGAATTGGGATAAGTAGTTATGGATTTGTTCCATAACTGCGTAAGCGTAGCCCATCGTAGACATCGCAATCTAGATTGCATTAAAAAAATGTCCTTGCTATCCTACTTTTACAGTAATACCAAGTCGCGGTTATGATATCTCACTAGACGACTTGGTATTAACATAGGATATCAACTGTAACTAAAATTAAAAGCTTCCTGGATTGTCATCAAGTGCTAGCAAGAAATTAATCAGGTCTGTTTGCTGGTGGGAATTAAAGCCAGACTGTCTATCTACGTAGAAGTAATGACCTGTGCCATCAAGGTTACTACGCACTAAACCAGGGTTAGCTTTGTTGGCTTTTATAACTTTTGCACGAAGATCGCGATCAACCAAGGCACGCAAGCTGCTAGCTGGATCGGCAGGTATACTAAGGCTGAGAGTGCCAGATAACCCTAAGCCAGTCTTGTCAACTACCGTAAAACTACCATTTGAGTCAACTTTCAAGCTTCCTGCCCGTACCGCTACACCACCATCGTGCAAATATGGTGCGTTTACATAAAGACCACGTAAGGTACTAGTTTTGTAACCGCCTTTGGGCAATACACCTTTGGGTAAAGTTGTAGGAGTATCAGATATACCCTGCGTTGGTACATCAAGCACTTCAGCATTAGCAGGTATGGGAACTGGAGTATTAAAAGTATATAGCTTGGGTGCTACTAACAATTTATTCAGCCCCAAGCGAGATTGGGCACGAGCGGGGTTAGTACGAATTTGATCAATTGGATGAATTTTGTTGTCGGTGAAGAAGGGTGGAATATGGCAAGTTGCACAATTAGCTTTCTGAAAAACTTTTGCGCCACGTTTAACAGAATTATTGGTTAGTGCTTGCCAGTTTTCTGAAGTCTGGTTGGCGGGTGGCACTAAGCTGTTTTGGAAAGCAGACATAGCATTATTAGCAAACAAGAAAGTGCCGCTAGCAATATCTTCGGGGTTTCCAGTATTTGGACTGAAAACTAAACCGTTGTAAGTAAACAAACTGGGACGCAGGTTTGGGTAAGTTCCTGTGCCAGGAGCAGGAATTTGGTCTTCTAATTCTGCTTGTATAGGATTCGGTACGATTTTCCGCAGCCATTCTGAGGGTTTTACTATCACTCCTTTTGGTAAACGTAGGCTGGGATCGGCAGCGTTTTGCAGTAATGTACCAATATAAACTTCTGGATCAATACCAAGAGTATCTGCACTGATTTGAGCGGCTGCGAACAGATTGACTTCTGAAGAGTGAACACCGTTGTTGAGAGCGCTGAGTCCAGCAAACGGGCCAACGGCTGCTTCTCCTGATGCTCCGTAAGGATGATTTTTAAAGGCGAAGATACTAGGAATTTTAGTACTGTCTCTAATACCATCTGGCGAACTCTCGAAATTACCGAAAGGTACATCTAATACTGCATCATCAAAGGCATCTTCTAACTTCTTTGGATCGGGGAGTTCTACTTTATTGCCTTTGCTGTCAATAATAGTCTTACCATTGCCTTTGTATTGTGGGTCTAATGGGTTGAAGTTTAACCGCGCAAACCCTGCGGCTGTATTTGGTGCTAAGGCAATCAATAAAGGGATTGCGAGTTCCCCATTAGATGTTCCTGGAATGATTTTATTATTGGAAAGGGTTGCATGACAAAGCAGACAGGTAATCTCGCCGTTAGCTTTTAATCCTAGTGCTGCACTCTGTCTCGCTGGAACTTTTAAACCTGTATTAACTACAGTTCCTTTAGGAAAAGTTCGGCTACCTAAGGTTAAATTCTTCTGGAGAGTAATTTTTAGGTTTGTCGTTGGCTGACCTTGCAAACTAGCGATCGCTACACCTATTTCATCAGATATTGTATTTAATCCCTGCCCAAAACCAAATACTCCTTGGAAACCAAGTGTGTCTCCAATCTTACGGTTAAAGAATATATTTTCACCTTGGGCTATTAATTTCTGAGTAATTTTAACTGCCCCTACCCGTTGATAAGAAATGGGGTCATTAGAATTGAATCCCTTATTTGCAACTACTCTTGCTGCTTCTTGAGGGCTAAGTAATTTACCGAAATAGTCGTAATAGCCTAGTGGTTGAGTAGGAGCAGGTTGTAAAAGGTTAATCGTAGCAAAAGCTGTTTGGCTTGTTGTCAACCAATTTGATAACAAGATACCAAAAACACTAATGAGAAAAACGCACATTAATAAGAAAATTTTGGTTTTTGAACCATACAACATCCTAACGACACGAGTCTTAGGGTTGTTCTTTTGTTGTTTCACAGTGAGATATTAAATAAAAATCTATCAGTAGATATATCACACTCTTATGTAAATATATGTAATAGTGTGTTTAAGTTTTTTATCAATTTGATGGCTAGTTTAGTTTCTTATACCAGCCTCAACAATTATTAATTTAAGAATTGATAAGGAATTGAAGAGTAGTTATGAAAAGGAACTCTTAAAAGGGAACAGGGAAACTAAGCCATACACTTGTAAATAAAAAAAGAGCTAAATATAGCAATTCTAATAACTGCTCATTATTCAGTTGTTTAATCACAATTAAAAGTTATTGATTAACACTCATGAAATTGCTGGCTATTAACTATGTATCCTGGAAGACAATCCTGTTGCGTTGGTCATCCGTAGCGGTAGCCCGCACTTCTCTACGAGACGCTTTGCGTAGCTTACTTCCCCAGAGGGGTACGGCAGTACGGCATGGTTTGACTGCGATCGCCAGCCGCTCAGTGACCATCGTAGACATCGCAATTATAAAGCGATCGCAGTCTTCCGGTGTGTTAGCACGAAAGCGTAACGCACCTTTGAACTCCGTGAATGAGTCTTTTATACTCGTGGATGAGCCTTTTATACTCGTGAATGAGTCTTTTAGCTCCGTTCACGAGTCTTTTAGCTCCGTTCACGAGTCTTTGAACTCCGTTAACGAGTCTTTGAACTCCGTTAACGAGTCTTTTAGCTCCGTTAACGAGTCTTTTAGCTCCGTTAACGAGTCTTTTAGCTCCGTGAATGAGTCTTTTAGCTCCGTTGACGAGTCTTTGATACTCGTGAATGAGTGAATGTTATTGCAAGATTAGCAATATCTATGACGTGCTATGCCTACGCACCCTGCTAATTTAAACATTACAGCCGTTTTTATGCACATGAACACACTAATCCAGTCTCTAATGCTTAGTTGCGATATACTGCTTTAGTAAATATCGCTACAGAGTTGGTGAGGTTTGCAGGTGACAAACGAAGAACTGTTACAAGTTATTGAACAAGCTGCCAGCGAAAAGGCAACGGAGCTAGACCTCTCTAACAATCAACTCAGCAGCCTGCCGCCAGAAATCAGCCAACTCTCCAGCCTGACTGAGCTATACCTCAATGACAATCAACTCAGCAGCCTGCCGCCAGAAATCAGCCAACTCTTCAGCCTGACAACGCTATACCTCCATAACAATCAACTCAGCAGCCTGCCGCCAGAAATCAGCCAACTCTCCAGCCTGACAACGCTATACCTCCATAACAATCAACTCAGCAGCCTGCCGCCAGAAATCAGCCAACTCTCCAGCCTGACAACGCTATACCTCCATAACAATCAACTCAGCAGCCTGCCGCCAGAAATCAGCCAACTCTCCAGCCTGACAACGCTATACCTCTCTAACAATCAACTCAGCAGCCTGCCGCCAGAAATCAGCCAACTCTCCAACCTGACTGAGCTATCCCTCTCTAACAATCAACTCAGCAGCCTGCCGCCAGAAATCAGCCAACTCTCCAGCCTGACTGAGCTATTCCTCTCTAACAATCAACTCAGCAGCCTGCCGCCAGAAATCAGCCAACTCTCCAGCCTGACAAGGCTATACCTCCATAACAATCAACTCAGCAGCCTGCCGCCAGAAATCAGCCAACTCTCCAGCCTGACAAGGCTATACCTCCATAACAATCAACTCAGCAGCCTGCCGCCAGAAATCAGCCAACTCTCCAGCCTGACTGAGCTAGACCTCCATAACAATCAACTCAGCAGCATGCCGCCAGAAATCAGCCAACTCTCCAGCCTGACAACGCTAGACCTCCATAACAATCAACTCAGCAGCCTGCCGCCAGAAATCAGCCAACTCTCCAGCCTGAGAAGGCTATACCTCGATAACAATCCATTAACCTCGCCACCACCTGAAATTGTCGAGCAGGGAACACAGGCGGTTTTAACATATCTGCAAGAAAGGTTAGAGGGCAGTCAACGGCAGTGGATTTCTAAACTGCTAGTCGTCGGTGAAGGAGGTGTGGGTAAAACATCCTTATTAAGAGCATTGCGCGGTGAAGAGTTCGACACCCAGGAATCCACCACTCACGGTATTGAAATTAAATCCCTGGAATTAACCCATCCCACGCAAGCTGTCACCATGCAGCTGAACACCTGGGACTTTGGGGGACAGGAAATCTATCACGCTACCCATCAATTCTTCCTCACCAACCGCTCTCTATTTTTACTCGCCTGGAATGCCCGACTGGGATTTGAGCAAGGTAAACTCTACTACTGGCTAGATACTATCAAAGCCTTAGCCCCCGAATCTCCGATTTTACTCGTCGCCACCCACATCGATGAGCGAGATGCCGATCTTCCCCTAACTGAGTTACGCCGCAAATACCCCCAGATTATCGAACATTGTAAAATTAGCTCTAAAAGCAGCAATGGCATTGAAAAACTTCGGCAAGGAATCGCAGAATCAGCCGCTAATTTGCCCTTGATGGGTGAAATCTGGCCTACCACCTGGCTAAATGCTGCCAATGCCATCCGCACTCAGCCAAAAAAACAAATCACACCGCAACAATTGTGGGACATCATGGCTGAGTTCCAAGTTGCTGATATAAGCAAGGAAGTGCTGGCGCGATGGCTGCATGAATTAGGCGAAATTCTCTACTTCCAAGACAACGAAGAACTTAACGATATCGTTATCCTCAAGCCCCAGTGGGTAACTGAATATATCAGCAAAGTTTTGGAAAGCGAAAACGTAATCAAGCGTTGTGGTATTTTTAGCCGTCAGGAAATGGATCGACTATGGCACGACTTAGAGCGATATATGCGCGACCACTTCCTGCGCCTGATGGAGCGTTTTGACCTTTCCTACCCCATTCCCGAAAGCCAGGATCTCAGTCTGGTTGTGGAACGTTTGCCCTTCGACGCGCCTAATTATGAACACAAATGGCAGCAAATTAAACAAACAGGCGAGTGCAACGAAATTTCGATGAAATTTCAACTCAATACCATTCCTGCGGGTATTCCCACTTGGTTTATTGCGCGTCAACACCGCTTCACAACTGGCATTCATTGGCGTAACGGTGTCTTATTTGCTTATGAGCAAGAACATTTAGCATTGGTGGAAGCTGTTAAAAGCGATCGCTATATTAAATTAACAGTGCGAGGCTCTAACCCCCTAAATTTCTTTGTCCTGCTTCGAGATGGCATCGAACTCACCCTCGCCAGATTTCCCGGATTAGACATTCAACGCACAATTCCATGTTTTGGTCATAATGGTCAACCATGTACCCACGAATTTGACTATAAACAACTATCGCAACGCTGGGAAAAAAAGAAAGGAACAATTGAATGCCCAGAAGCGATGGAAGATGTATCAGTATCAAAACTCTTATATGGCTTAAACTGGAATACTCAAAATGCTGTGCTAGAACGCATTGACCAGTTAGAAAAAAAAGTTGTTGGCGGACAAGCAGTAATTCTCGATGAATTTAAAAATCTCCGAGAACTGACGCAACGTGGATTTACCAATGCATTCCGCCGCGAACAAGCAATCATAGATTCTCGTTGTCCCAATGTCTTTGTTCTGCGTCCCCGTGGCGATAAAGCTTGGCAAAAGAATCTAACTGGACAGAAATTAGATTTACAACTCTATTGCCAAGCACCGGGCTGTTGGCATCCCACCCAAGAAGGCGGTTTATATGAAATAAATGAACCTGCCAAATGGTTGAGAGTAACTGCACCTTATATTGGTAACTTATTCAAAGTCTTAAAATATGCTGCACCGATAATTGGCCCTTGGTTGGGTGTGCTAGACCCCAAAGAATATGAAACGCTATTTAAAAATGACTTAGAACTATTTAAAGAACTAGCAGCAAAATTACCTGAACTCAAAGAATCTGAATATTTAGAACCAGCAGACAAAATTGCTAGAGGTGAAGATTTAGATCCAGAACGCGTCGATGGTGCTGCTTTGCGTGCCTTGCGTCAACTTTTAGAAGAAGAAGATCCCCAGCAGCACTGGGGTGGCTTAAAGAACGTCTTGACTCCAGAGGGACATTACCTGTGGCTATGCGAACACCACGCAGCAGAGTATAAACGCTAAGTATTTTAGATTTATACTCGTGAATGAGTGAATATTATTGTAAGGGTTGCGATCGCAATGGTATTTTTGGGCTTAGGCATCTCAAAGAAAGAGAGGGAGCAGTAAGTGGTTTCACTAATGCCAATCTACCAACTCATCTGCTAGAGATTTTAAAGGTTTACCGTTATATAAGCAATGCTTGCTAGAGTCTGGAGTGCATCAATTGTAGGCATCGATGCCGTCAAAGTCGGCGTGGAAGTCGATGTGTCAGGAGGATTACCGGGAATTGTTGTCTTGGGACTGCCAGATTCAGCGATTCAAGAATCAAGAGAAAGAGTCAAAGCAACTCTAAAAAATACTGGTTTTGCCTTTCCGATGCGTAAAATAGTCATTAATTTAACTCCGGCAGATTTACGCAAAGAAGGCCCCTGTTTCGATTTGCCTATTAGTGTAGGAATTTTGGCAGCTTCTGAGCAAGTTAGCGCTGATTTGTTGGGGGATTATCTATTTTTAGGCGAAGTCTCTTTAGATGGCAGTTTACGTCCCGTGGCTGGTGTCTTACCGATCGCAGCAGCAGCCCAAAAGATGGGAATTGCAGGTTTAGTTCTCCCTGCTGATAATGCCCAAGAAGCGGCAGTGGTTGAAGATTTGGCTGTTTACGGGTGCAAACATTTATCTGAGGTGGTGGATTTTTTAAATAATCCGGGCGTTACAAACCTGTGCAGATAGATAGTACAACACAGACAACAACAGCATCCTACCCTGGCACAGATTTGCATGATGTGAAAGGACAAGCTCATGCGCGTCGTGCTTTAGAAATTGCTGCGGCTGGTGGGCATAATTTAATTTTTGTCGGGCCGCCTGGTAGTGGGAAGACAATGTTAGCAAGGCGATTACCGGGAATATTACCGCCGTTGAGTTTTGCCGAATCTTTAGAAGTGACTCGGATTCATTCGGTAGCTGGTTTATTGAAAAATCGTGGTTCATTAGTACGCGATCGCCCTTTCCGCAGTCCCCACCACTCAGCATCCGGGCCTTCTCTAGTTGGCGGTGGTAGCTTCCCTCGTCCTGGGGAAATCTCATTATCTCACAGAGGTGTGCTGTTCCTAGACGAATTAACTGAGTTTAAACGTGATGTATTGGAATTTCTGCGCCAACCTTTAGAAGATGGCTATGTGACGATTTCCCGTACTAAACTATCGGTAATGTTTCCCGCGCAGTTTACTTTAGTTGCAAGTACTAATCCCTGTCCTTGCGGTTACTATGGCGATACCATCCAACAATGTACTTGTTCTCCCCGCCAACGTGAGCAATATTGGGCAAAACTTTCTGGGCCTTTAATGGATCGCATTGATTTACAAGTTGCAGTGAATCGCTTAAAACCAGAAGAAATTACCCAACAACCGACGGGAGAAACATCAATATCAGTACGCGAACGAGTCCAACAAGCCAGCGATCGCGCAATTACCCGTTTCCAAGGAGAAGCAAATCTGCGTTGCAATGCCCATTTGCAAAGTCGCCATCTCCAAAAATGGTGCAAGTTAGATGATGCTAGCCGCAATTTATTAGAAGCAGCAATTAGAAAATTAGGCTTATCAGCAAGAGCTAGCGATCGCATTCTCAAAGTAGCACGAACTATTGCAGATTTAGCAGGAGAAGATGAGTTAAAAACCAATCATGTAGCGGAAGCAATTCAATATCGCACGATAGATAGGATGCAGTAGCAATCTTGTTATTATCGCTCAGATAGTTCGTGTTACCAGCAACTAGAACAACAAGGCTAATTTAAGAGTCAATATTTGGCTGGAAACTAGAGAATAGGATCGGGCGATCGCATCTATTTTGGAACTTCCACGGTATCATGTTGAACCTAATACTTGAAAGTGTGTTAAGTAGGAAAAGTAGGATATTTTTTCTCAAACATTAAATAAACTCTTATTTAAGTGTATTCTTGACAGATTAAGCATAACTACTATTGACAGAATTAATTTTGTCTTAACCTGTCAAAAATGATTTCAGTGTAATCTGTAGTTATCAGTAAATTTTAACAATTAATCCTTTTAGGAAAGGATTAATTATTGCTGAATCAAAATCAAGAAATTTTATCTTGGAGTGGAAGATGAAAGGTTTTATCACACGAAAAATTGCCCTTGTCGTTACTCTAGCCACTGCAAGTCTTGGCTTGAGTGCTAACAAAATTTTAGCTGACGTTAATATCACCAAATCAGCTGATATCCTTCAAATTAATGTTACAGGCAAATGGTCTCCTTTAAGATTCATTGGCTTAACCTCAAAGAATACTCTTGTAAATATAGATCCGAGTGGATTTGCTAAAGCAGTTAAAGTCAAAGGAATTGACGGCAACTTACAAGGTATTGACTTCCGTCCAGCAAATGGTCTGCTTTATGGTGTCACAGATACTGACAACATATACACGATCAACCCTAGAACTGGTCGGGCTACGTTTGTGAGCAAACTATCTAGCAGCTTTAATGGAGGATTTCAGTCAGGGTTTGATTTTAATCCTGTACCAGACCGCTTACGGATAGTAGGTAGCAATGATCAAAATTTCCGTACTAATGTAGACACTGGTGCAGTCACTGCCGATAAAAACCTAGCGTATGCTACTGATGATGTCAACGCCACAGTTGACCCCAACATTACCGCTGTCGCTTACATAAATTCGGTTGCTGGAGCCACATCAACTCAACTTTATGGCATTGATTACGATCTTGACGTTTTAGTACTGCAAAACCCACCCAATGATGGCACTCTCAGAACGATTGGCAAGCTTGGTGTTAACTTTGCACCGATAAGCGGGTTCGACATCTTTACAAATGCACAAGGTCAAAATACTGCCTATGCACTGTCTGGTTCAGTTCTTTACACTATTAACCTATCTACTGGCACTGCAACTAAAATCGCCGATGTACCTAAAGGTAACTTCATTGGTTTAGCAGTTATATCAAAGTAGGCATCCGCAAGCTCGACTTGATCTATTTGTTAAAAGTGTAAACACGTATGCTCTGCTCTTGATTGTTAAGATATTCAATCGAGAGCAGAGCAGGCGCTTTAGATTTTTCTTAGTCAGCGAAGGCGAACTTTGTCTGTGTAGCCCCGACTTCTAGTCGCCAAGACTAATAATAAATTAGACTTTTCAAACAAGCTCTAAGACGTAGGAGAAATCAACTGACCAATACGCTTGAAAATTTGCAAAACAGCGTACAGTTCTCTGGCGGATACAAAGGGAGCAAAAACCCTTGACAAATCGTACTGTGGTGTATTTATTTGCGTCACTTTGACAAATACAGCGCTTCCCGCTATTATGCAATACAGTTTTTCTTATTGCCTCTCTCCTAACATAGCTTTTAGCTTTGAGGATGTACCTCATAGCTGCCGGAAGTGCTGTAAAAGATCGTCTCCATTTGTCACCATCCCAAACACAGCTTTACTGGGGTTGGGGTTAGCCATCATATAAGCTAAGGCTTGCGGTACAGCTGACCAAACTGATAACGTGGTTTTTTTCGACTCCAACACCATCACCCACAACTGATCTTGTAACACTAAAACATCAATCCGTCCGCGCAGTATTTCCTCGCCATCATCCAGTGTTAGTTCTACGGATGATTCAGCCTTAATTTTGAAAGGAGGATCGTAAAATCCAGAGAGTGCAAGTATTGGTGACACTAACAACAATATAACTGTCCCTTTTAGTAAATCACCTCCGGCACGGTGATAAAGATACCTGCGCCGCACGACATCCACAGAGGCTTTTTTCTGCTTCTGTAATTTCAGGCAATCCCTCATACCACTGTGAGAACAAATTCTCGTCTTCAACACGAACGAGACCGAATCGATTTTCTGTATACTGAAGAGTGGTAATCGCTTCTGTCATTGCTTCTAGGTAAAAATTGCTTTGCTACATTCTCAACATCAGCGCATCTTTATTATTGCTAATTGGCGCAATCGGTCATCTCACTATAAAATTCTAAATTCCTCCTCAAGAACGCTGCACAAACTCCCTTGGAGGGATGCCTTTACTTATGAAATCAGTATCCAATATATCAGGAAGTAAGCGACATCCCTAAAGGAGACTGATTGAATGAATTTGCAGGCGATTTGGAAATTATTACAAGAGACATTCAAAGAATGGAGTGAGGATAAAGCCTCACGGTTAGACGGCGGCGTTAGCTTATTACACAATTTTTTCCATTGCACCATTGCTAATTATTGTAATTGCGATCGCTGGGGCAGTCTTTGGCGAAGAGGCGGCGACGGGGCAAATCGTTGGACAAATTCAAGGTTTAGTCGGCCGAGACGGGGCAGAATTTATCCAAACAGCGATTCAGAATGCTAACAAACCACAAACAGGAGCGATCGCTTCTATCATAAGTATCGTAATTCTCCTAGTGGGTGCTACTGGCTTATTTACCGAGTTGCAAGATTCCCTCAACACGATTTGGGAAGTGAAACCGAAACCTGGACGCGGCGTAACTAACATGATTCGCCTACGCGTTTTATCCTTTGGCATTGGTGATCGGTATTGGCTTTTTACTTTTAGTTTCTCTGGTAATTAGTACGGCATTAGCAGCATTAGCAACATACTTTAGTAACTTGGTGCCTGGTGTAGATTTTCTCTGGCAGATTCTCAATTTCATCCTCTCTTTTGCCATCACTACATTCCTGTTCGGACTCATTTTTAAAGTTCTACCAGATGTCGAAATTGGTTGGAGTGATGTTTTAATTGGAGCCATGCTTACCTCCTTCTTGTTCTCTATCGGTAGATTTTTGTTAGGACAATATTTAGGTAATGGCAGTTTTGGTTCAGCCTATGGTGCAGCAGGTTCACTGGTGGTAATCTTAGCTTGGGTTAACTATGCCGCGCAGATTCTTTTCTTCGGTGCGGAGTTTACCCAAGTTTATGCCAGAAGGTACGGCAGCGGCATAACCCCAAGTAAACATGCTATACCTTTATCTGATAACACGCAATCGAATGGCAAGGCTCCAACAAAACAAACATCGACTAAGAAAAAGCCCTCTTCTAACTTTATTAATCGCTTGTTCCGGTCTTTCAAGAAGCCCAAGCGCTTAAAACAGAGAAGAAAAAATCAGCGATTTTAATCTCTGAATAGTGGGATTATACGTTTATAACTCTGATAGATATTGAAGTATTTAATCTCTAATAAAAGTCAGTTTTATCAAAAAGACTACAGATAAATAACCTGATACTGGATTGTTTCCAGAAGTCTATTGAAAAAGGAAGAAAATCAGCGATAATGGAAAAATGGTTTTTTATCAATTGGCAGGCAATCTTTATTCCTAGCATCAGCATCTTTGAGTTAATTATTCGTGGATCGCTGGTTTATTTAGCACTATTCTCAGTGCTACGTTTTCTTCCTAGCCGACAACTAGGAACACTAGGAATTACTGATTTACTCGTAGTTGTGCTATTTGCTGAAGCTGCCCAAAACGCTATGGCGAGTAATTATACATCGATTACTGAAGGCGCTATCCTGGTAGGAACTGTGATTTTTTGGAGTTACTTATTGAACTGGTTAGGTTACAGAATCCCCCAGTTTCAACGTTTTCTGAATCAGCCACCACTGCTACTAGTAAAAAATGGCCGGATGATTGAGCGTCATTTACAACGAGAGTTAATTACAGACGATGAGTTGATGAGCAAGTTACGCCAGCAAGGTGTGGAATTTTTAGCAGATGTGAAGTTTGCATATATGGAGGCTGACGGCAGCATTAGTATCATCACCTTCGACTCCAAAACTAGTACCGTCCCTGAGCAAAAAATAGCGTTAAAAAGCGATCTACATTAATTAAACTGTAAAATATGACGGTTGTATTCTATGCCGAACTGTGATTGAGCGCTATACTTTGCCCGAAATGGCTAATCTGTGGAGTGAAGCCCATAAACTAAAAACTTGGCTGCAAGTGGAAATTGCTGTTTGCGAGGCTCAAGCTGAACTTGGTTACATTCCATCTGAGGCGGTTGAAGAAATTAAAGCCAAGGCAGATTTTGACCCAAAGCGGGTGCTAGAAATTGAGGCTGTAGTCCGCCACGATGTCATTGCTTTCTTGACAAATGTCAATGAATATGTTGGTGATGCTGGGCGCTACATTCATCTGGGTTTAACTAGTTCGGATGTTTTGGATACAGCTTTAGCACTGCAATTAGTTGCCAGCCTGGATATATTATTGCAACGTCTGGAAGATTTGATTCATGTAATTCGCCAAAAAGCAGGGGAACATCGTCATACAGTAATGGCTGGCCGATCGCACGGTATTCACGCTGAACCGATCACTTTTGGTTTTAAGCTAGCTGGCTGGTTAGCAGAAGTGTTGCGACACCAAGAACGCCTAAGAATACTCCGCAAAACGATCGCTGTCGGTAAGATTTCTGGTGCAGTGGGAACCTATGCCAATATTGAACCGCGTGTAGAAGCGATCGCTTGCCGAAAACTCGGACTCCAACCCGATACGGCCTCAACCCAAGTTATTTCCCGCGATCGCCACGCCGACTACGTGCAACAATTAGCTTTGGTAGCCGCAACCATTGATCGCTTCGCTGTAGAAATTCGCAATCTGCAAAAAACAGACGTTTTGGAAGTTGAAGAATTCTTCGCCAAAGGTCAAAAAGGCTCCTCAGCGATGCCACACAAGCGCAACCCCATCCGTTCGGAACGTCTGACAGGAATGGCGCGACTCGTCAGAAGTCATGCCGGTGCAGCTTTAGAAAACGTTGCTTTATGGCATGAGCGGGACATTTCCCACAGTTCTGTAGAACGGGTAATTTTGCCAGATGCTTGCACCTTAACGCATTTTATGTTGTCAGAAATAACCGACTTAGTGAAAAACCTGTTGGTCTATCCTGAGAACATGAAACGGAATCTCAACTGCTACGGCGGCGTTGTGTTCAGCCAAAAAGTGCTACTGGCTTTGATAGACAAGGGAAGTAGCCGAGAAGAGGCTTATGCGATCGTTCAAGAAAGCGCTCACGCCGCTTGGAATCAGCCAGAAGGCAACTTCCAAGACTTGATTAGCAAAGATCCGCGTGTTACCCAAAAGTTATCTCCAGCTGAACTTGAGATTTGTTTCGACCCCCAGCAACATCTGCGGCATTTAGAAGAAGTTTACCAAAGATTGGGAATTTAAGATTAATTTGCTTGTAGTGAGCGCTTGAGCGCTTACTACGAACCTGTTACCTGTTACCCAAAAAATACGCAGATAGATATCAAAAAAAAATATATAAAGATACCAAAAATAACTAATATTGTATTCCTGAATAGTTTCTGTTTGATGCTGGAATTATTGCACGCACTGGGTAGTATATACAAACAAATACTTACTTGTTTATTAGTGTTACGAGTGCTTTGATGATTGAAATCCTAGCCACACTTTCAGCATCGGCGGCAGCAGGAATGAGAATAGGTACACCTCTGCTGATTATTGGACTATTGCAGGGCACTAACTTGTGGTCACAAGTTCCAATTTTATCTTATATTTCTCCACCAATATTATTAGGTTGCCTCAGCTGTTGGTCTTTAGTTGAATTATTAGCCTCAAAAAAGCTGTGGGGGCAAAGATTGCTACAACTAGTTCAATTATTCATGTCTCCCCTAGCAGGTGCAATTATGGGGTTAGCAGTAGCGACAGCAACAGCAACACCAAACTGGCTGGTTGCCATAATTGGAGGTTTATTAGCTTTGGTACTCCAGTTAGTGCAGGTTGGTTGGTTTTATCGCTTACGTGGCTTACCATTGTGGGCAGTCTTTCTTCAAGACACTTTGTGCGTTGCTCTAGTACTTTTTGCCTTTGATGCTCCCTGGCAAGGAGGATTAATTGCTTTAATACTGCTTTGGTTTGCACTTCGTAGCGCGAAGCAGTGGTATGACTGGTATCACTTAGGGAATAGAGATAGGGCAAAAAAGTACTGAATATTGAGTGCTGTTAGCGATAGCAGGACGTTTCGCCCGTGGTGAGTTAACTAAATGGGCGTAAATAAATATAATATGTTCCGTCATTGCGAGTGAAGCGAAGCAATCCCAGAGACTTTGCGATTGCTTCGCTTCACTCGCAATGACATCTTACATATTTATAGGACTTACGCAAAAATTGCTAAAAAGCTTAATTTATAGAACCGCCTTTCCTTCGGAACGCTACGCGAACGCGAAGCGTCTCGCAGAGAAGACGCCAAGAGCGCCGAGAATTCGTAGAGTGTGCGTAAGTCCTAATTTAATCATGCCTAGCTACTTAACTAAATGAATTATTAGAATCGTATTACGCAAATTCCTGGTCAATGTGGGGGTCGTCCTTCCATTCGAGGTATGAGAATTAGAGTTAGTGACATTTTAGAAATGTTGTTTTATTTAGGGACTTGCAAAAAATAAATTATCCCAAATTATTTCTAGATTTGTAGGGCGCAAGGACTGACGCCTCTACAATTGGATATTTTTTAATCTGGAAGTCCCTTAATCTACGTTCCTTAAGAGTGAAGAGTTGTGTTTATCTCTTTGTCCCTTCATCTCCCCCTGCCCCTTTACCTCTTCTCCAATAGCCTTTACTGCAAAATTCCAATCATGTGCAAGAAGCCGTGACCGGTAATCAACTCTATGATTAAGGCAATACAACCTAGCATAGCAATCCGACCATTCCATACTTCAGCACTAGTTGTCAAACCCCACTCCCATCGTTCTTGAGGGTACATTTTTACCATTTTTTTGATTTGGGCAGCTTGCGAAAGCTTGAAACTGGGGTTTTTTAGCGCATCAATTACTAATTCTGCTAGTGCATTAATAAATACTGGATTGGTATTAGGAGCAGGTACACGGCGGAAGTTGTGAATTCCTGATTCCTCAGCTACTTCCCGATACTCAATATCAATTTCTTGTAGTGTCTCAATATGCTCTGAGACAAAACTGATAGGCACGACAACCAAATCTTTCACGCCTTGTGCGCCTAGTTCTTTGAGAGCATCTTCAGTATAGGGTTGGAGCCATTCTACTGGGCCGACACGACTTTGGTAAGCTAAGGTGTGGGGATTGGGTCGATTGAGGGTCTGCATAATCAACGCAGTGCCATTCCTCAATTTCTTGTTGGTAAGGGTCGCCTGCTTCTTTCAACGTAGCTTTTAGGAAACGCCGTGGGCGCTGAAGAATATATGAACCTCATCCGGGTTAGGAAACTGCTCAAGCTCTTGGGCTATGAGTTGCGCCATTGCTTGGAGATAGCCTGGTTGTTTGTACCAAGAAGGAATGACAGTGTAATCAATCGGTTGAAGTTTTGGATCTTCTTGCCAGAGCTTGTCTAAAAGTCGGAAGCTGGAACCACTGGTACTGATAGAGAACTGGGGATATAGCGGTAATATTACTAGGTGTTCTATATTATCTGGGTAACTTGGGCGATCGCTTCTTCTGTATAGGGATGCCAATAACGCATTCCCACGTAAATATTAACTTCTTGCCCCAAATGACCCAACTGTTCTTTTAAAGCTTCCCCTTGCGCTTCTGTAATCTGCCGCAATGGAGAACCACCACCGATTTGCTTATAATTTTCTTGAGATGTTCTGGTTCGCCGCGTGGCAATAAACCAAGCTAAGGGCTTTTGCAACCAACGAAATGGTAGGCGAATAATTTCCGGATCGGAAAATAGGTTGTACAAAAACGGCCCGACATCCTCTAGCTTATCGGGGCCACCGAGATTGAGTAATAAGACGCCTACACGACCCATAGCAGTTACTTTCCCCCAATCTTTTCAGTTTTTTTACTAATGTTAACCATATATCTTTATTAAATATAAAGCTTAATAGCAAGGAAATATGCAATGGCAACAATTTTAAGGGATTGGAGTTACCGCTATCAATGGCTATATGATGGTATTTCGCGTTTAGCAGCCTTAAGTGTAGGTGGTGAAGCGCGTTTTCGACAACTTGCTTTGCAAGGCTTAACAATTCACTCAGATACTCAAATTTTAGATTTATGTTGTGGCAGCGGTCAAACAACGGAATTTTTAGTAAAAATTTCACAAAATGTAACGGGGCTAGATGCCTCACCCAAGTCTTTGCAACGGGCGCGGCAAAATGTACCCGAAGCTTCATACATAGAAGCTTTTGCTGAAAAGATGCCATTTACAGATAATCTGTTTGATGTGGTACATACCAGCGTTGCATTACACGAGATGCAACCTGAGCAATTACGAAAAATTATTAATGAAGTTCATCGCGTGTTGAAGCCAGGAGGGGTATTTACGTTCGTGGATTTTCACGCTCCGACAAATCCGCTATTTTGGCCTGGTGTATCAGTCTTTTTGCTGTTGTTTGAGACGGAAACAGCTTGGCAATTATTAAAAACTGATTTACCTGAATTATTAACTGAAACTGGCTTTGAAGTGAGTAAGCAAACTTTATATGCAGGTGGTAGTTTGCAAGTGATACAAGCGAAGAAATGAAAGTTCAGGAGGCTTTCTGCCTCCTGTTTCTTATCGTTTTGCTAATTCTGGAGTCCGCCCCTTCAAGCCAATCATCAGTTTGAGCATAAATACCTTTAATATAGGTACTCGTTGCAAAAGCCACAAACCCAGGCGACGAACCACTACTACAGGGAAGAAATTATTAGAAAACATCCGATCTAACAAATCGGTGAAACCTAAAATCGTCAGATTCTCTAGTTTGCGCCAGCGTTCATAACCTTTGAGAATCTGAATATGGCCAATATCTTTACCCGCTTTGTGCGCTGCTTGAATTACTTGTGCCAAAGCTGCTGCATCCCGAATACCCAGATTTAAACCTTGTCCGCCGACGGGATGGCAATTGTGCGCCGCATCACCAATTAATGCTAGTCGGGGGAGAACGTAGCGATCGCTTTGCATGAGTTGTACTTGAAAAACAAATGCGATTCGCCTCTAGTAATTCCAATTTTCCCATCTGATCGCCATAGCGACGGCTTAGTTCTGCCAAAAATTGCTCATCATTTAAAGCACACAAAGCTTTTGCTTCTTCGTGAGGGGCTGTCCAGACAATGCGGCAACGGTTCCCCGGTAAAGGTAAAATCGCAAATGGCCCACTAGACCAAAATCTTTCGTAAGCGGTGTTATTGTGGGGTTTTTCTGGTTTGACAAATGCCACGATGCAAGATTGCCAATATTTCCAGCCCGAAGTTTTGATTCCAGCAGCTTGGCGAATTGGCGATCGCGATCCATCTGCTGCTACAACTAATTTGCTGCGAACTGTCCTTAGCTGATCGGCAACTTTTATATCGATGGCGACTATATTCTGCTGGTACTGCGTATTTACCACTTCCGCCGGACACAGATAAGTCACATTTGGGCAATCTTGGATAAACTCTTGCAACGGCTGCAATAAGGCTTGGTGTTCCGCCACATAACCCAATTCTGGCGTATTTATATCATCTGTGGTAAATTCCACCACATTCGGATAATCGGCATCAGAAAGACGAACTCGGCAATATTTGGCGATTTGAGGCAACATTTTGTCCCAGACGCCAATTCCTTCATAAATTAGCGACGAAAGCTGATGAACTGCATAAGCTTGTCCCTTGGCTACCGCCGCTGATGCCACTTTTGCCTCAATCAGCAAGACACTCAAACCAGAATCTTTTAAAGCAGAGGCTAGAGTTAAGCCAATAATCCCACCGCCGACAATTACCAAATCATATTCATATCCCCGCTCATTTGGCGGTGTTGGTTGAGGGGAAATTTGCTCAAGCTGCGTTATGGCCATTGTTAAGTTAGATTACAGCGTTAACTCTTATTTTGACGCGATCGCGCCTTCTTGAGCAAGTTCACAATTCAAAATTCTATCTATAAGCTAGGTATACAGCCTGTTTTACTCCTGAATTCTGTTAGCGGTAGCGGGGCGTTTAGCCCATTCTGACTCCTGAATTATTTGCTAACTCGATAAATTGGTCTAACCTGACGATAAGTATTGAGTAAACTGAGAAATTTATTCCCATCAAAATTTATCGGGTCAACTTTTTTACCAGAACGGTCTACTAGATGGTGCGTAGTGATGCGATCGTCCGGGACTTGACTTTGAGCAATTAACCAAGCAAGAGAATTATATTGAGCTTCCGTATAGCCGCTATGAGTTTGCTGGCTACTACCGTCATAACCATCTGGCGGTGTTTCCAAAGAAACGTGATAAGCAAAATTATTCACAGACGCAGGTAAATTTGGATTAGTCTGCACAGTTTCTACTCCCTGTGGAGTCTCAAAGACTGAGTTAGCTGCACCAAAAGCCCGCTTGTCTGGCGGTACTAGATAAACAACCGTTCCGTCTAACTTGATTAAAGCGTGGTAGCTTGCTTGCACACTTTCATCATCATGGGCTACTTGAAAGAAATTGATGGCGCTGGAAGCAGAATAACCAGTTTCATGGAGGACGATAATCGGTTGGTTGGTGAGAGGAATGCCGTTAACATCTTGGGCGTACCGTTCTCCATAGTTAGTTGGGTTAACTGCGACAACTTGATAATTAGGTCTGTACTGTGCAAAAGCTTGAGTGGTTACGTACTTTGCTAAAGATTTGTTAGCTACAGGACTGTTAGTCTTGACCGGCGACTTGATAACATTTTGAGATTTCTTCTCTGGCTCTTTCGCTGATTGGAATTGCGCCTGGGGATATTGACTCCAGGCTGTAACCTGTGGATTGGATATACGGGATGTTGTCAGATTATTTTGTAATTTTGTCGCTCGTCCAATTAGCAGCACTACAATTAAAGCCATGAACATTAGCGAGATTAGTAGCACCCTAGTCGCCCAGTCTTTAAATCTCATTTTTCTAATACGCGTAAAACGGTAATATCCTTCGTAGGGGCGCATAGATGTGCATTGGTATTAACTTAAGCTTAAATCCCTTTAAAACCTCGTTTCCAGCCTCTGGGCTGGAAATGCTGCTCTTGGCGGCTCTGCCGCTAGCAAGGGAGGCATTCCCAATAGGAGACTGGGAACGAGACAATCTAAAAGCTGGTTCTAGGATTGCTTTCACGTTAAGTTGACACCAATGATAGATGTGCTGCCCTACCGTCGATGGTATTCCAACGAAAATCGCTATAATACCTTAATTCTAGTTAAATATACGTTACTAGTATATGTTGAAATCCTAAGTAATTGTTTTAGATGCTCACTCTATCTAGGGAGCTATTTAAATGCTCTCAAAACCATTGCTGCTGGTTTAGTGAATTGTGTCTCTACAATTCAAGATTGCAATCTTAAATTTAAGATAGTTAGCGTTTATACCTTGGAGTAGCAGCAGTTGCAGTAGCGATCGCAGCTGTGTTAAAAATCTCTCGGCGTTTCATAATTGTTCGTGATTTAAATTGCAGAAAATTTAGCCTGATAGAGAATATTTATCAGGTTTTTGGCAATTTTTTAGTTTTGGGTACTAAATTAAACCAATTCGCAATTCGCAACTCGCAATTCGCAATTACGTTTTGTGACGGAGATTTAGACCCCGACACAAAACGCGCTGCCTATAGAGGCAGGGGACTTAAACCCCCAAAGTTTGTTAAACGCAGTAGGGGCGTATAAGTATGCGCCCCTACTGTAAGATCAAGTTTTAGATGCTGAAACTTTAGCCTGTTATTACCGCCAATGTTGGGGTATTTTCAGATTTTCCGGTAGGATTGTGGTGCGATCGCCAATTGCTTGCTCAATCTGCTGTGATTCTAGATTTTCTGAGCCGCTTAAGTTTGCTCCACACAGGTTAGCTTCTTGGAGGTTAGCTTGTTGCAGATTAGCTGTACTAAGTAATGCATTTTCTAGATTAGCGACAGTGAGTTTTGCCCTTTGCAAATTACTGCCAATCAGGTTTGCATCTTGGAGATTGCTACCCTCGAAGTTGGCTTCTTCCAAGTTAGCATCACAGAGAACTGCCCCTTCCAAGTTGGCATCACAAAGAACTGCCCCTTGCAAGTTAGCATCACAAAGAACTGCCCCTTCTAAGTTGGCATCATAAAGGATTGCCTCAGAGAGGTTCGCTTTTCTCAGGACTACGCCTTGGAGATTCGCTTCTGCGAGGATTGCTTTCGAGAGGTTGGCTTGATAAAGGATTGATCCACAAAGATAAGTTACTGATAAATCTGCCTCAGAAAGATTTGCTCGTGTAAAATTGACCCATTGCAAGTTAGCTCCTCCAAGGATTGCTCTAGAGAGGTTAGCTTCCGTTAAGTCTGCATTACTCAGGTCTGTATTGCGTAAATCAAGTTTTTGATTAACAGGATCTTTATATGAATCGCGTCGTCCAATTACAGTTAAAGCTGTTTGAATATCTGTAGGAAGTTTTGATGATTCCCGTGGCTCGCCCTCATATTCCTGATTCACTGAGGCATTTTCGCGGATAAAAGCAGCGAGAATTTCCATAATTGTCCAATGGTCTTTTGAAGAATCCTTAGCAATTCTTTCTAAAGCATAAATTGCGGCAAATCGCGTTTCAATCTTTTCACTTCCCAGTTGTTCAATTGCTTGAGAAAAGCGTTCTGGAACAATTTCTTGTGGATTTATTTGTGTGCAATTGATTCCATTTTCAATATTCTTATCCCAAGCTAGTGTTCCAGCTAAGAGTTGCGTTAACAGGCTCTGACTCTCATCCAGAGAGACTTTTGAAGTATAGTAAGCATTAATAATTAATGCCAATCCCCCAATTATTATGGCAATAGTTGTTAATGCTTGGGTGATGTATTCGATTTTATCTTGAGTAGAAAACCCTTGAATTGTTGCAAAAAATGAAAAAATTAGAATAAATGATACAATAAATAGAATTGAGATAAATATCAACAAACTCGTGAGTCCATTGGTCTTTATGAAAGACATATTATAAGTCTTCATATCCAACTCCTTACGGAAATAAATTTAGGTTGATTCTAAGAGCATCCGTAAAGTTATGATAGAGTATAAACACGGATAAAACTGACTAGTACTTAAATCTAATACATATTAAGTAATCTAAGAGATTGTTTAAAAAGTGGTTGGCTGTGATTTTAGGTACTTATTGATCCCCCTTAAAAAGCAGGGCTGTTTCATTTCACAAGGTAAAGAAGTTTGTCAATCTCATGAGAGATAAATCTTTGGGCAATTGTGATCGAAGTATAACCATTTCGACCAAAGTTTAGATGTCCCTAAATCTACGCCAGTTGCTCATGGGAGAAATCCCCAGACGCTCACAGGCTCGTTAACGCTTTTAGCGTCCCCCCTTCAAAGGGTTACGGTGTACACACAAGTATGACCCGCATAGGTTTCAACTCTTCTAGTAGTTTCGTAGGATGCGTTATGGACACGCCCAAATAACAAATGCGTATGCCGAAATAACAAATGAGTACCCCGAAATAACAAATGCGTATGCCGAAATAACAAATGAGTACCCCGAAATAACAAATGAGTACCCCGAAATAACAAATGAGTACCTCGAAATAACAAATGAGTACCCCGAAATAACAAATGAGTACCCCGAAATAGCAAATGCGTACCCCGAAATAGCAAATGCGTACCCCGAAATAGCAAATGCGAACGCCACGATTGCAAGAATTTAGCTTTGTCACGCCAGCGTAACGAACTGCAAATATTTGGTAGATGAAGTTTTTCCGACTTGTGTGTACACCGTAGCTTCAAAGGGAGAGGCTAGCGCCTGCCGTAGGATGCCCGAAGGGCTGTAGGGAGAAAACCGCACAGGCAACTTAACCGTTTTTATATGCAGATGAATAGACATCTCCGAAAAAGAATGTAGAGACGTAGCAGTGCTACGTCTCTACAAGGGTTCTGGGTAACGCATATTTAATTTATGGAGATGTCTAAATATATTCTCTACGTATTTTTTAGGAAAAAAAGATTCATCCCAATGTATATTTCTGCATTATTTTGGGAATCATAAATCGAGGAAGCATGATAAACCGCAAAATATGACTTCCTGAAATATCACGTAACTTTTAGAGGATAATTATGTCTAAACGCAAGTTGCCCAAAGGCCGTAGTGTTAGTTCAGTTGCTCTAGAACCAGAAGTAGCGATCGCCATTCTTGGGTTATTTTCTGCTGCGGCTGATGGTGAAGGTATTTCTTCCACAGAAGAATATGCTTTGAGTGAATTTCTCGGTCGGGTTGACTTATTTGAAGATTACTCTGAAGAAGACTTTGAAGAATTGACCGAAAAAGTCGTCAGCTTGATTGAAGAAGAAGAACCAGAAGATTTAATCGCCCAGTCCATCGAATCCTTACCCAATAGAAGTTATCGTGAAGCTGCATACATCACAGCTATCTTAGTCGTGGGGATTGATGAAGAAGTACCCGAAGTTGAACAAGATTATATCTCTGAACTTCAAGAAGCCTTAAATATTTCAGACGAACGCGCACAAGAACTTATAGACGCAGTGTTCGGAGAGGAAGAAGAAGAAGAGGAAGAGGAGGAGTAATCTTTTTTAAATTGCAACCTCAATCATCTACCATCATTAGGGGTTGCTAATTTAGAGGATGAAATAATTTTGTTTGAGTTAAGTTGTGGAGATTCCCGACTTCATGAAGAAGTTGGGAATCATTACACATGATCAGAATTAATCCGATAGAGGGCTAGTTAGAAATTGGTACATTTTTAAATGCGGCTGTATCTGGCACAAAAATGTCCAAGTTATTAACACCATCGGGAACTCTTAGCCAGATATAAGCATCTGCGGAGGCTTGTGGACGTACTTGAAACAAAGAAACGCTTCCTGTTGAGCGATTAATAGCAACTCCTTTGTAAGTTACGCTAGTCTCAGGATTACGGGCTGTTGTACTAGCAACCGATATAATATCACCATCAACAACTCCATCTGTGGCAAGGCGACGAATACGCATTTGCAGATTCACCACATCACGGTTTCCAGTTTCTGGATCTTTAATTCGTTTTGCTGAAAGCAACTCAACTTCTGCCTTTTTGCCAAAAGCAGGCTGCACAAATTGACCAGCGCTGATTGCTGAAGTTGTAGCACTAGCTGGAGATGGTGAGACTGTTGCTTGTGGAGAAGTTGTAGCTGTAGGACTTGGCACTTGAGTGGGAATGGTGCTGCTAACTGTATTACTAACATTTAGTGTCTGCCGTAACGTGAAAACTTCATAAGCTACATAGCCACTACAGCCCAAAGCCAAAGTAGAGAGTAATACAGCTACACCAGATAAAAATGTACTCACACCATTGCCTCGATTTCGTATTTCTGTATGTGCAGGTTGACTTATGTTTCTATTTTGTAGTCCCATAAATTATGTTTGTGCGTAGGCGTAGCCCGTCGTAGACATCACCCATGTATGAAACGTATGAACATCTTCCCTATACTGATTAAGTAACTTTACTGAGCCAATTCTTCTCTCTCCGGAAAGAAATTTTTGGCAAGGTCAAAATATCTATCTTTGGAATAAGGAAAATCGGTGAGACTTAAGACTTTCAATCAACCAGTGGGTGTTTTGTTAATATTTTTGACTAGCCAGATAGGATTTAGTTCTATTGCGAAAGCACAAACCCAAGTCCCGCCAACAACCACTACAAAATCAATTTGCTCTACCCAACTGGGAACAGCTATAGATGCTGTAATCAATCGTCCCTTATTTAGTCGGGTACGCTGGGGAATTTTAGTGCAACCTCTGTCAACGGGGCCAATTCTTTACAGTCGAGATGCTCAAAAATATTTTACTCCCGCGTCTAACCTCAAATTGCTGACAACAGCAGCTGCATTGCAGCAATTGGGCGCTAATTTTCGGATTCGCACTTCTATTTATCAGAATGGCAATGGTGTTTTACGGGTTGTCGGTAGGGGAGATCCCAGCTTAAGTGAAACTCAACTGCAAACATTGGCACAGCAGCTAAAACAGAAAGGTATTACTCAAATTCAGCAATTGATAGCTGATGATAGTTATATTCAAGGAGATATTGTTAACCCAACCTGGCAATGGGAAGATGTGCAATCAGACTATGGCGCACCAGTCAACAGCTTTATTCTGAATCAAAATATTTTTAGCTTAAAACTTGTACCCCAGGCTGTAGGTAAATCTTTACAAGTAGTGTGGATTGATCCTGGCGAGGCGAAACAGTGGCGGACAATTAATCAGTCAGTAACCGTTGCCCAAAATCAACCAAGCTACATTAACGTTACCCGCGAATTATCAGGAACAGTATTACGAATTCAAGGACAACTAACAACAAATTCTGAACCGTCTTTAATAGATTTGCCTGTAGTTGATCCTAATTATTACTTCTTACGGCGCTTCCGTTCTGCTTTGGCAACAGAAAAAATTACCTTGGGACAAACATTAGTAGTAAACGGTAGCGTTAATCAAGAAGAAATAGCTTATGTAGAGTCACCACCTTTAGCTGAGTTATTAGCAGAGACAAATCTAAATAGTAATAATCTTTATGCTGAGGCACTACTGAGAGCATTAGCTGTGAAAAAACCTAGACTGAAAACTCAAACTAGCGCTGATGTCGGTTTAGAAGTTGTCAAGGCGAGTTTAACTCAATTGGGAGTTGATCCAGCAAATTACATTTTAGTGGATGGCTCAGGTTTGTCACGGCGTAACTTAGTGACACCAGAAGCTTTTGTACAAACTTTGCGATCAATAGCAAAAACACCAGCAGCATATATATATCGCGCATCTTTACCCGTGGCTGGTAAAAGTGGAACTCTAAAAGGTCGCTTTCAAGGTACATCTGCTGAGGGCATTGTGCAAGCAAAAACAGGTACGTTAACGGGTGCAATTTCTCTATCTGGATATATGAATGCACCTAAGTATGAACCGTTAGTTTTTAGTATTATCGTGAATCAATCGGAACAACCTGCAACAGTTGTGCGGCAGGCAATTGATGAAGTTGTTGTGTTGTTAACACAGTTGCAGCGTTGTTAATATTATTGCCAGCAAATTAGAGTATCCTGGCGACTATAAGTCGCGGCTATACAGACAAAACCCACCTCCGTGGGTTAGCAAACCTTTTATTTTGTATTAGTCCACCTCCGTGGACTTTGCTTGTGTAGTAGCGAATTCTATTCGCCCAATATGTTTAAAACTTGAAAAAAGTATTCAACAAAATTTCATGGGGGTTATGAGTTATAGTCTTTATGCTTAACTTCTGACTTTTCACTTTTAAGTTTTTTCATGCCAGCCAAAATCTTACCACCGCCCCTGAAACCTGGAGACTTAATACGAGTAATTGCCCCTAGTGGTGCTTTGCGTGAATTTGAGGCATTTGAACGGAGTATAGAAATTTGGCGATCGCGCGGCTACCAAGTAGAAATCAGTCCTCAGATAGATGATAAATGGGGCTATCTAGCTGGAACAGATGAAGCCCGTCGTCACCAATTAGCGGCAGCATGGCAAGATCCTGATTGTCGTGGTATTCTTTGTACCAGAGGCGGTTTTGGCAGCACCCGCATTTTAGAAAATTGGAATTGGCAACAAAACTCAACCCTTCCCAAGTGGCTTATAGGCTTTTCTGATATCACAGCTTTATTGTGGAGCCTTTACATAGCAGGAATTTCCGGCATTCACGCTCCCGTGCTGACGACTTTGGCAGATGAGCCAGATTGGTCAGTTGAGCGATTATTCGATTCAGTAGAAGGTCGTCCTCTCGCGCCTCTCAAAGGTTGCGGGTGGGGTGGCGGCGTGGTAACTGGCACTTTACTACCAGGTAATCTTACAGTTGCAACTCACCTTTTAGGTACACCAATCCTGCCACATCTGGATGGTGTAATTCTGGCCTTTGAGGATGTCACAGAAGCACCTTACCGCATCGATAGGATGCTGACACAGTGGCGTTTGAGCGGTGCTTTGTCTCAAGTTTGCGGTATTGCTTTAGGCGGTTTTACTCGCTGTGAAGCGCCGCCAACTATATCTAGTTTTAGTGTAGAAGAAGTATTGCGCGATCGCTTGGGTGATTTGGGTATTCCCATTGTCTCTGGCTTACCTTTTGGCCATGATAATCCCAATGCAGCATTACCAGTGGGTGTAGAGGTAACTTTAGATGGAGATGCGGGAATATTAGCTATTAACCAATAAACACAGAGACACAAATTCATCTAACTCCATTTACGGTAGCAACGAGCTGTCATATTGTAAGGATGAAAAATTTCTAAAAAGTTGCTTTGAATTGTTTTAAAGAAGGTGTCTACTACTTGAGGATCATCTATGTGAAAGGGATGCTCTTGATTAACACCTTTAAAGAAACACCAGTTAAGAATCACTTTACCTTCAGGTTCCATTAATTTATGGAACTGTAGAATTTGCTGACTGGGGTCTGGCAAATGTTCTAAAACATCAAAACAAATGATTGTATCAAGAGTTTCTTCAGCAGGTATTTCATCAGAAAAAGTAATTTTATTCTTCAGTCCTAACTGTTCAGTTCTATAACGAACAAAATCACGACTAATAGGATTAATATCACAGTAGAACACTTGCTCAACTTTAGGGCAAAGAGCAGCAGCAATTGTATGAGTTCCAATCCCACCACCAAAATCTAAAACCCGACCTTGAGCATGATCCACAATCAACAACAACGTGTTTTCAATATAGTCATAACTTGCTAAATGCCACGCTCCTAAATCAAATAAGTAAAACTCTCCTACCTTCTCACGATAAAAAGCTGTTGCTTGTTCCCAATCAAAATCTTTATGACCCAACTTGGCCATCTGTTGCCCACCCGCTTCTAGCTTTAAATCTAGCGTTTCTGCATCTATATTTAAAAATCCTTGTAGATGCTGCTTTAAATTAAATGAATCTGCCCAATAACCACTTAAAAAAGACGGTACTGATATTTTAGTCATAAAATTGCTCTATTTTCATTCATAAGTCGATATTATAAAAAATACCAAATTTACTTGAAATTTGCAATCAATTAATAATTAAGACAACTGTTTTCTTTCATAACTATGCATGAGTAATTAATTCTTGTTACTTTAAGAATAAAAGAAGCAATAAGTTATTCGACTAGTAGTAAGAGAAGCACGAAAATAATTCATAAAGTCGATTAATTTCAAAACCCAACGTTTCATACCAATAATACTAAGCACTGTACGCTAAGAGGTTGTTTGAAAAGTGGTTAGCTGTGATTTTCAGCACCTCTTGATCCCCCCTAGCCCCTCTTAAAAAGAGGGGGAACCGGAGTCAAAGTCCCCCTTTTTAAGGGGAGCCAGTGCGGTCTTGGGGGTTTTCCCCATGAGCAACTGGCGTGGATTTAGGGGGATCTAAAACTTTTTGCTACCAACAGCAGGACTTTTCAAACATCCTCTAAGGTTGAATCAAACAGTAAAAAATATATTATTCAAAGCACTCTTCCATGTTGTACCAAATATCCAATCAGGATATTGACTATATTGATAAATTTGAAAGCTACTAGACCTTTCCAGCATCGACACTTGAATGACGTGCGTGAGTGTCATACCAGCCGGGAACGGTCGTCTTTGTTAACAGCTTCAAGAAACTATTAGTTAACGCTCGTATCGTAGAAGATCCTCGAAACTTCCATTGATTCATTATTCCGTCATCACCTATCAGATAGTATGCGAGGAAAATAACACGGTATTGGCGGAGAATTTCACGTTTCGACTTCCATCTACCGCCAATTTCTGAGCCAAATAATCCTGACGATCCGAACTCAAAAGCCTGATCTACGTAGCTGCCTTCTTTTGCTGGATAAGGCGGAGATTGAGAATAAGGTATAGATGACTGTTCTACAGCCTGAAAAGAGTCGTAGCCCAGTTCAACAAGTGCATCGATTTCACGCTTAATATTCGTGAAGCGAGTCTTACTTGATTCGATAGAGATATAGTCTGGCCTCTCTCGAAATAGCTTCAGCACATTCACACAAACCATATCAACACCTTCAATGTCAATCTTCATATAGTATGGGATGCCATGCTGTTGCAGTATGCTCACAAAATCAATTACGTTGACTTCGAGCAGCTTGCTTGAAGTACAAAGTCGGGTATTGCGTTCAGCCCAATCAACACAAATAGTTCCCCAAACAGAGTCATCGAGATTTTTATAGAATTGGACTTTTTGCCCTGTCTCTATCGAATCTAGGTTCGTTATAGCACCTTCTACGATCGTTACTTCTCCGCGATCGATATATTCCTTAAGTCGGTTTCGACAAAGCCTTGCTAGGTCAGGGTCTGCCTCAAATGCTGTCACGCGGAATCCTTTTTGCAGGTAAAATATGCTGTCTTCTCCCTTGTGCATCCCAATGTCATAGATCAGGTCTTTGCACTTTGGCGTATCGTAAAGTTTGTTCATTGACATTCCTCTGTTTCTGGGGTGTGTGGCTAAGTAAGAAGATTAATCGCATTTTTGACTCATGCTAAAGCTGATTAATCACCGGCTTATTTGTCGATATTGCCTGCTCAATAATATCAACGGCACGGGGAACTCCTCCTGCTTGGTCAATTGCAGTTTTTAACTTTAGGGCATTTTGTTTGTAAGATTCTTCCGTCAGTACTTTTTGAATCATTTTACGTAACTTAGTAGTACTCAAACGTGATAATGGAATAAATTCACCCACACCAGTCCAAGCAATACGTGTTGCTACTCCGGGATGGTCATTGGCTATGGGAATAGCAACTGAAGGTACACCATTAGATAGTGATTCCAACACAGTATTTACTCCAGCATGGCTAATAGTCAGGCTAGCTTTTTGCAGCAATTCTAGTTGTGGCGCATATTTGACAACCAAGGGTTCTCCTCGCAAGTTGGGTAGTGCATCGGGTTCAAGTCCACCACCAAGAGAAATAACCAATTGGGCATCTAAACCAACACAAGCCTCAGCAATGTGATAGAAAATATGCCGTAGTCGATTTTGTAACGTCCCCAATGAAGCATAAATTAGGGGTTGACCATTCAACTTATCAAAAGGAAAATCCACTGGTTTCCTGCCTGACGAGTCTGAGTGAGGGCCTGTAAAGTGAAGTAAATTAGACAATTCGCGTCTTGGGTACTCAAACTCTGCGGGTTGTTGACTAATAATCGCTAACTTGGAAAGAGAGTAATAGTCATTGATATTAGAGCAAGGAGGCAAATTCCACTGACGGCGATATTGCGAGATTATATCTCGGATGGATTTCGAGAACGCCATTAGAACAGCATAACCAGCACGGTTACGTAGCTGCGCCCAAGAGTGTGGGTTATATTTCCAGGTTGTAAAGAATGGAGGAATAGAATCTTCAAAACCGTTTACTAATGCAGAGCAAACTGTAACAAATGGAATGTGAAGAAAGTCTGCTAAAGTGCTTCCTCCAAATATACATTCATCGAATATTAGCGCTTCAATACCAGCTTCTTTAATAACTAGTGGCGCATCTTGCAGAAATAAAGCTGTTGTTTTTAGAGATAAATTGATAGTGTAATGCAATGCTGCTAACCCATTGAGTTCTCCTAAGCGCTCATGTAATTTTGCCATTGATCCTGTAGGATATTCAAAAGCAGATATAGAGCGAAATTCTAAGCCAGCAGCCTTGGCATTAGATTCAGCATCAGGCATCCCCAAAACTGTGACGCGATGACCACGGTTCAATAGTTCACGCCCTAAAGCTGTCATTGTATTGAGGTGTCCAGTTGCGGTAGGGCAGATAGTACCGAAATGAGTCATTATAATCTACAAGCTCCATAAATTATATTTCTGGTATATTTCTGGGCTAACCACGCCACCAGCACTTCTGACTCTGAAATGGAAAAATTCTTGTAGATGTTGCTTAAAGCTCAATGAATTCTGCATACAACTGCCTAAAAAAGACAAGGTAACTAATGTTACCACAAGCACTTTTGTCTAAACTAGATCAAACTTCATTATGATACTATGCAAACGATGTTATTCTACTAAAATAGAGCTTTACCTTTGCAGCTATGACTTTGGAAAATTATTTTCAGCTTGTATTTACTATTTATGGGTAGTTTTTCATGCTTAAAAACCAAAAAGCCAAAGTATAATTTTTTACGTAAAATAATTAAATTTAATTATGTTTAGTGTAATTTTTGACTTAATTCCAGAAATATCAATTGTTATATGTACTTACAATAGAGAAAAATATTTAGATAATGGAATTAATAGTGTTATAAATCAAACTTTCAAAGATTGGGAACTCATCATTGTTGATGATGGTAGCCAAGACGATACTTTTGAAGTTGTCAATAATTATGTAAAAAAATTCAATAATATTAGGTACTTGAAACATCAAAATAAAAAACAATGTTACGCTAAAAATGCCGGAATTCAGGCATCATTTGGTAAATACATCACATTTCTCGACAGCGATGATGCTTACCAACCAAATCATCTGGAGTCACGCATTGAATATATGAAACTCCATCCAGAAGTTGATTTGATTCAAGGCGGGTTTGCCACTGAAGAAGAAATTTGGGTAGCTGATTATTATCAACCTGATAAAAAAATTAATCTTCGAGAATGCGTTTTAGGCCCAACTTTTTTGGGGAAGAGACACGTATTTTTTGAATTGCAGGGATTTAATCACATGGCTTATGGAGAGGATACAGACCTGTGGGAACGGGCAGAAAAAATCTTCAATACTCAACAAATAACAGAACCACAAACCTATCTTTATACCAGAGCCGAAACTAGTGTCAGTAAAGCTTTTTCAGAAAATGTTACTTCGCCTAGCTAACTCTTTGGTATGAACATTAATTTTCGCCCATCCCAAATCAGAAATTTCTTTTGCTATTTCCTCAGTTCTGCTTGGCAGTTTTTACTTCTGAGAATTCTGCTGAGTGCATGTCTCATATTTTTATCTAGTTGTCAGGGTCAAATACAAAATAACGATAAAGTCATTCATTTGACATTATGGCAATCAATTAATCCCCCTGCCAATCGAGATGTTTTTCAGAAACTGGTAGATAGATTTAATCACACTCATGCTGATATCCAAGTAGAATCTATTTACGCCGAAGGACTGCCGAAAGTGTTAACGGCAGTTGTGGGTAATGCGCCTCCAGATATCCTGTCATTCAGCCCGCAAAGTACAGGTCAGTTTGTAGAATTAGGGGCAATTCGACCTTTAGAAGATTGGTTAGAAAAATTGCCCTTGAAGTCAGAAATTATCCCCAATCTACTTGAAGAATCTAGATTAGATGGTCACATTTGGTCAGTTCCCCTGTACACCAGCAATATCGGCATTTTTTATCGGCCGAAGCTTTTCCAAGCTGCGGGAATCACAGAAACACCTAAGACTTGGGAAGAATTAAGGTTAGTTGCTAAAAAGTTGACAATTGACCGCAATGGCGACCACCGACCCGAACAGTATGGAATATTACTACCTTTAGGAAAGGGAGAATGGACTGTTTTTAGTTGGTTCCCCTTTTTATTAAGTGCTGGGGGTGAGGTAGTGACAAATAACCGTCCGAACTTGACGAATCAGGGAGCTATTAGTGCTTTAAAATTCTGGCAAGATTTAATAAAAGATGGTTCAGCAACCCTTTCATCTCCAGAACGTGGTTATGAAGAAGACGCTTTTCTTTCAGGCCGGGTTGCTATGCAAATTACAGGGCCTTGGACTTACATCATGAAGTCTAACGTTGATTATGACGTGTTTCCTATCCCTGCAAGTGTTGGGCGTGCTACGGTGACAGGTACGGGAATTTTGTATGTGATGAAAACAACGCCAGCAAGAGAGCAAGCAGCACTCAAGTTTTTGGAGTATGTTTTGAGTGAAGAATTCCAAAAAGAATGGAGTATCGGGACGGGTTTTTTGCCAATTAATATCAAAGCTGCTCAAAGTAAAGATTTTCAGCAATTCATCAGTGAAAAACCTGTATTAAAAGTATTCATGGAACAGGTTTATCTAGCACATCCTCGACCAATTATTGCTGGATATAGCCATCTTTCTGACAGTCTTGGTCGAGCTATTGAGGCGACATTGCTAGGAGAGTCTGCTGAAAAAGCGCTCAAGATGGCACAAGAGCATTTAGAAACTATTTGGGATAGCAATTAAATGGGACTGTGGGATGAATTAGGGCAAGTAGGGAGGAATTTAGAAGTTGCTAAATCATGCCGCAATGCAACGCGATAATTAACTATTAGCATTAGTAAGAATTCCTACAAGTACTCGTATTAATTCTTCCAAACCTTCTGGAACACGATAAAGTTTGATATCTTGCATAACCCGTTTATCTTGGCGATAAAATATCCCAAATCGCCAATCTTCTCCATTTGTCACAGCACCATATAAAGTTGGAGTTTGAGAATCTATCCATTGGTCGAGCGCTATCAACTCAATTGCAAGTTGAGTAAACCCACGGCTTAAATCTGATTGCTTGGCTTCAACTACTAATAGTGAATTTGAGGAGGAAATATAGTAATCAAAACTCCCTTTCAGTTGTTCGCTAACATTAATGGGGTACTCAATGTTCAGTTGAGTTTCTGTTTGATCGCAAATTTCTAATAAAATAGGAGCAATTAAAACTTCACGTTTTGCAGCTTCACTGATAGGATTGACGCGCATGATATTGCGTCGTAAGTAACGCTGCAAAAACTCTAAATAGTCAATTACGCCTGAATATTGTGGTAGTTGTAGCGATGTGCGTTCATACAGCGCTTCCCGCTATTATGCAATACAGTTTTTCTTATTGCCTCTCTCCTAACATAGCTTTTAGCTTTGAGGATGTACCTCATAGCTGCCGGAAGTGCTGTAACTACATCCCAGTTCCGCTAAGATGTCTGCTGGGGCATAAGGTAATTCAAAATACTTACTAAATTTATAACTTTGACCGGGTTGGAGAATGCGCGGGCGAGTCATAAATATTAAAATTAGGGAATATATCGATAAAATTCAGGGAGAAATTCCAGTTTTGTGATGTAAATTTCTTTTTAACGTACATAAACCAATTGCTGGTATAGCTCCTAAAATAATTGCTGTTAGTCCTTGTCCACTCCAATATAATATGGGAGTCCGGTAGGTTTCTGGAATCAAATTTTGCAAAATAAAAAGCAACCAAACCAAAATAGTGATTAAGAAGAAAGAGATTGAGGGTAAGAAATTCCACCACCAAATATCTACTGTATATCGCCTCAATACCAGCCATTGGCAAATACCTAGCCAAATACCAGAAATTATATATGCGATCGCAGACAGAAACCCAAAAATAAAAGTTTCTTCAGGCGCTGATAAGGCAATGGTTGAAATGTAGTTAATCCAGGCTGTAGAAACGCCGTTAGCAATCAACCAACCAACGCTAGTTGCGAATAGCCATTGCAAAGCCGGTAAATATCGATAAAGGACAAGGCTTTGGTCAGCAGCAAAAATTACAGCAAATATAACATTACTGAGACTTCTGACCAAAATGCTTAATGTTTGTGATTGGATAGCAACGCTAGGTAAAAGACTTTGGAGAATAATTTTCTCTAAGGCGATACTGGCAACGCCACCCACAACCCATCCGATGAGTGTCATTAAGGTAAACTGAATAAAGAACCTTTGTCGCTGCGATCGCGGAATCAAAAACTTTCCTGGATTAGGCTCATTATTAGCAGATGCAAGATGTTCTGGACTGTTAGAGTCAGTTTGCATAAGAAGTTAGGGGAGTGAGGGTATAGGGAGATTAGGGAGATAGGGGAGCAGTGGAGAATAATTAATGCCCAATGCCCAATCCTCAATTAAATATTGATTCTTGTTTTACCCTATTTCTCAATCGCCAGTCCCTATTTTCCATTCCCTACTCGCCACTTGCCACTCGCTACTTCCCCAAGGCAAGAATACTATGTCAATAATAGCAGTCTATTCGCAATAAAATCTCAACTAATCTCATTAATCTATCCTTATTACCAAAGGTTAAGGGGTAGTCCATCATAGACATTGCTTTGAGTCTTAGAAACTAAACCAAACAAGAAATGCTGATTTTTTTGTTGATTCTTAACCTTGGTTGCGATCAAGAGTAATTTTGATGCCTTTGTCCTGCCCACTACAATTACACAAGAACCTTCACTTAATCTTTAAAGATATTTTAGTACATACACTGTATCTTTTGCGAGTTATAAAAAGCAAAATATGATTATAAAGCATCAAGATAAACTTACATCTTTGAGCTTGTTTTACCCAACACCAGCAATATATAAAGACCTAATCATATTTGTGATTTTCTTTTAAGTTGTTGGAGTAATGAAACCAGTTATTCATAGCTAGGTTTTAAGAAAAGTTCAGTCTTAATTCTTTTTGTGTTCTTCAAGGTTTATTATTAGAATGCTTCAAAAAATCTCCTTGGCTTTACTCGGAACAACTGCTGTGATAATGAGTGCGAATCCAGCTAGTGCCATAACTCTGCAAGTAAACACTGGCCCATTTTCTAGCTACGCTGATGCTAAAACTGTCACCTTTGACGATGGCACAGCAAATGATCCTAATGGATTTGTTACTTACTCTAATATTACTACTAACATTGTTCAAGGTAGTAAAGCTAATGAATACGCCTCACCTTATGGGGATAACACCAAATTTCTAACAATTGCTCCAGTAGGTAGTAATGTTGCAGGCGACAGTGGTTTTGTTAATCTTAACTTCAAAGAAGCTGTTAATTACTTCGGTTTTTATGCAGGTTCATTGGATAGTTACAACTTTGTTGATATTTACAAAGGTAATCAGTTGTTAAAGACTTTTAGTGGTGCAGATGTGCCAACTGCTATAGCTAATGGTAGTTGGACTAGCTCTCAAGCTAATATGTTTATCAATCTTGTAGCTGATACAGGAGAAACATTTGATCGAGTTGTGATGCGCTCAAATGGTGTTGCCTTTGAAACAGATAACCACGCCTATAGACTAGCCCAGAGCGTTCCCGAACCTAATGCGATGTTAGGTGTGTTAGCAATAGGTGCTTGTGGTATGATGTCACTCTTCAAACGCTCACAATATAAAGTGGCAGTGAAAGGATAAATTTATCCCGATCCCTGTTAAAAATTCTTAAGGATGTATGTGTCTCTATGCATGACATAGTGACACATTTTGTTATGCAGTTTTCCTCATACGTTCCCTTGACGCAGAAGTGAGAGGTGCATTTCTACGTCGGACTCAAAGCAATAATTTCATGAGATAAACCAAAAAAAACTATAACTTGTAGCGCTTGCTGGTATTAATACTGTAGTCAAAGCAACCGAGCGCTCATATCCAAGTTAATCAAAATATTATAAAATATTACTTTATGCCCTGTTATTCACCTTTTCCTGAAAACCTGCTGGAAAAGCGTAATCCCAGAATGATAAGCTAAACAGTGGCATAAATAGGATGAAGTAATAAATGGGTGTTTATTCAACGACTCCTCATCTCTTACGGGCTGCTCGTGGTGAAGTAGTAGATCGTCCCCCTGTATGGATGATGCGACAAGCGGGACGATATATGAAAGCATATCGTGACTTAAGAGAGAAGTATCCTTCGTTTCGCGATCGCTCGGAAATTCCAGATGTAGCAATTGAAGTTTCCTTGCAACCGTGGAAAGCCTTCCAACCAGATGGAGTAATTTTATTTTCTGATATTGTCACCCCATTACCTGGTTTGGGTATTGACATGGATATCGCTGAAGGTAAAGGGCCAATCATTCACTCGCCCCTCCGCACTCAAGAGCAAATCGATGCTCTGCATCCTTTAGAACCAGAAGCTGCTCTACCATTTATCAAGACAATTTTGCAGGCGTTGCGCTCTGAAGTAGGCGATAAATCAACGGTGTTAGGCTTTGTGGGCGCGCCGTGGACATTAGCAGCTTACGCGGTGGAAGGAAAAGGTTCTAAAACCTATTCCATCATCAAAAACATGGCATTCTCAGACCCGACGATATTGCATCAATTGTTATCTAAATTAGCAGATGCGATCGCCATCTATGCCCGCTACCAAATTGACTCTGGCGCTCAAGTTGTGCAAATGTTCGATTCTTGGGCGGGTCAATTGAGTCCTCAAGATTATGACACCTTTGCTCTACCTTATCAGCAAAGAGTTTTCCAGCAAGTCAAGGAAACCCACCCCGATACACCTTTAATTTTGCTAGTTAGCGGTAGTGCGGGTGTGTTGGAAAGAATGGGACAATCTGGCGCTGATATTGTCAGTGTAGACTGGGCTGTGGATATGGCAGATGCACGAGCCAGATTAGGCAAACAAATGAAAGTTCAAGGAAATCTTGATCCTGGCGTGTTATTCGGCTCTAAACAGTTTATCCGCGATCGCATTCTTGATACCGTTCGCAAAGCTGGTAATTGGGGTCACATTCTTAATCTCGGTCATGGTGTCTTACCAGAAACTCCCGAAGAAAATGTCGCTTTCTTCTTTGAAACCGCAAAGGAATTGAATCTTGCAGGAGTTAAGGGTTAAGAATCATACAATTTTAGATTTTAGATTTTAGATTTTAGATTTTTCTTTCAATCCAAAATCCAAAATTCAAAATCTAAAATTTCCAGAGTAATAAGCTATCAGTTGCGATTCGGAACTTTTAACTTCATTTTTAACTCTTCATTTTTAACTCCTAAATTTTGAAAAATTCTCTATGAGCCAGAAACGGATTTTAGTGACTGGTGCAAGTGGTTGTGTAGGTCATTATTTAACAGAAGCTTTAATTAAGGAAACAAATCACGAACTGTATCTGCTAGTCAGGAACCCAAATAAACTGCAAGTTGATATTAAGGCTCGTTCGGGTATCAACGTTTTGCAAGGTGATATGCAAAATATTCGCCAATTTGCCGATTTGCTATCCACAATTGATACAGCAGTACTCACAGCCACAGCGTGGGGCGGTGAGGAGACATTTGATATTAATGTCGTCAAAACTATAGAATTGCTGGAACTGCTTGATCCAGAACGTTGCCAGCAGGTAATTTATTTTTCAACAGCTAGCGTTTTGGATCGCAACAATCACCCATTAAAAGAAGCTGGGGAAATTGGGACAGATTATATCCGTTCTAAATATGAGTGTTTACATAAAAAAGAACAATTAGCGATCGCACCCAAAATTACCACAGTTTTTCCGACTGTAGTATTGGGCGGTGATGCGAATAAACCTTATTCTGCTGTCACATCTGGCATTACAGAAGTGACAAAATATATTAATATAATTCGCTTTTTAAAAGCAGATGGCAGCTTTCACTTTATCCACGCACGAGATATTGCCACTGTAGTGCAATATTTAATTGACCATCCTACCAAAAACGATCCACAACGTCGGCTGGTTTTAGGTCAAGAACCTTTAACTGCTAATCAAGCAGTGAAAGAAGTTTGTGCTTATCTGGTCAAAAAGATTTACTTTCGCATTCCCATATCTATAGCATTGGCTAATTTGATTATTATTTTGTTCCGTATTCAGATGGCCGCTTGGGATCGATTTTGTATGAACTATCGGCATTTCACTTATGAAAAATTCATCAATCCTGATAGTTTCGGCTTGCCAAATTATTGTGCAACCATGAGTGATGTTTTAAAAATTAGTGGCGTTAAACGTGCCGAGAAATAGCCAATAACTCTTTGTCTCGTTCTCAGTCATACTGGGAATGTCAAATCAAAGGTCGCTAACTTTTGACTTGCCACAGCAGCCCAATCAGGTGCATTTCTAGGTAGAAACTGGAAACGAGGTTTTAATAAAAAGTCAATAACTCTTTATTTTCGTTAGAGTGGGATAACAATCAAAGTGTGAGGATTGATACTACATGCGAATCTTGTTAGTGTATCCGATATTTCCAAAAACCTTTTGGTCTTATGAAAAAATCTTAGAGTTAGTCAATCGCAAGGTTTTATTACCACCTCTAGGTTTAGTAACAGTAGCGGCGATTCTGCCCCAAGAATGGGAATTTAAGCTGGTCGATCGCAACATCCGCCCAGCAACAGAGGAAGAGTGGGCATGGGCAGACATAGTAATCCTCTCCGCAATGATTGTCCAGAAACAAGATTTACTTGAACAAATCCAGGAAGCAAAAAAACGTGGCAAGTTAGTCGCAGTTGGCGGCCCTTACCCAACCTCTGTACCTCACGAAGTTGAAAATGTTGGCGCAGATTTTCTAATTCTGGATGAAGGGGAAATCACTTTGCCCATGTTTATTGAGGCAGTTCAACGGGGAGATACATCTGGCACTTTCCGCGCCACAGAAAAACCTGATGTCACAGGTACACCAATACCCCGCTTTGATTTATTAGAATTAGATGCTTATGATATGATGTCGGTGCAGTTTTCGCGCGGGTGTCCCTTCCAGTGCGAATTTTGCGACATTATTGTTCTCTACGGGCGCAAACCGCGCACCAAAACTCCAGCACAACTGTTAGCAGAGTTAGATTGCCTTTATGAATTGGGTTGGCGGCGGGGCGTGTTCATGGTGGATGACAACTTTATTGGCAACAAACGCAATGTGAAGTTGTTGCTGAAAGAGTTAAAAGTCTGGATGGCAGAACACAAGTATCCTTTCCGATTTGACACTGAGGCTTCAATTGACTTGGCACAAGATGCAGAAATGTTGGAGTTGATGGTTGAGTCTGGTTTCTCGGCGGTGTTTTTGGGAATCGAAACGCCGGATGAGGATAGTTTGCAAATGACCAAGAAGTTTCAAAATACTCGCAGTTCCCTAACTGAAGCAGTGGAAACCATCATCAAAGCGGGATTGCGCCCAATGGCTGGGTTTATTATTGGGTTTGATGGCGAAAAAGCAGGTGCTGGCGATCGCATTGTCCGCTTTGCTGAACAAGCAGCTATTCCCTCAACTACCTTTGCCATGTTACAAGCGTTACCTAATACAGCGCTTTGGCATCGCCTGAAAAAGGAAGGACGCTTACGGGAAAATCAAGATGGGAACATCAACCAGACAACATTGATGAACTTCCTCCCCACTCGTCCTCTGGAAGAACTTGCCAGAGAATATATTGAAGCTTTTTGTACTTTATACGACCCAGTACAATATTTGGATCGTACCTATCGCTGTTTCTTGATGATGGGTTTGCCGAGTTGGAAAGCGCCAGCGAAAATGCCAGAGTGGTTAGTTATAAAAGCGTTGCTAATTGTAATTTGGCGACAAGGAATCAAACGCGAAACTCGCTGGAAATTCTGGCATCATTTGTTCAGCATTCTCAAGCGGAACCCTGGAGTTATTGAACATTACATTGCTGCTTGCGCCCACAACGAGCATTTTCTAGAATATCGCCAAATTGTGCGCGATCAAATTGAAAGTCAGCTAGCTGAATATTTGGCACAAGGTGCAGAAACGCCTTATGTGTTAGTGAAAGAAAAAGCTGAAGAAAAAGCTGAAGCGGTAGTTAGTTAAGACTGGTAATGGGTAATAGTAAATAAATTACTTATTACCCGTTCTCAATTAAAATTGTATGAATGGAATAGACATCTCCAGAAATTAAATATGCTTTACCCATAACCCTTGTAGAGACGTAGCAATGCTACGTCTTTACTTTTTTGGAGATGTCTAATATGTGAGTTTAAATTACTTTACAACCATGCGCTTAAAATAATATTCTCCTAACTTTATTAGCAGGGGGAGAAGTGGTGTAACTACAGAAAGCAAGTATTGACGGAAAGTTGTAACATCAAAGGGCCACACAGGAAATTCATTAGTCAATGTGTAAATAGAACGTAACTCTTGAAGTTTAACAGCTTCTTTCTTCAAAGTTCTTCCATCGCTACTCAAGCTTGTGTGAATACGCTTATAATCTATTTGAAACTGCTTTGCAATTTCGCTTAGTAATTCTTCTTTAGCTTTTTTCATGCCTTTGCGGGCGGCAAGGAGAGGGCCAAAAAAGCCTACTAATGATATGGGAATATAAAGTACAATTACGAAATTAAAATACCAGTACTCCTGCGCTATTCCTTGACTAATAAATTGATACTTACTCAGCGTTATCATCGTACCAAATATAGCCGCTAGGTAAGCTGTATTCAGTGAATATCGGCTCAACGGACTCAACCCGCCACAGCGATCGGGATGGAGTGGATTAATTTTAAGTTGCTTATTATCCTTACCCAAAAGTTCATGCAGTAACCAAACATTAGTTGTTAGGTTCAACACCAATATAGTTGCTGCGTAAAATATTGCAACAGCGTTAATTGCACCCGTCAGGGCAGGAATTCCTCCATCAGATCCTGTCCAATTGTAAACATCTTGCTGTACGGAGAAATACCAGATTCCAAAAGCGATCGCTGTTCCTAACGCTAAAAACTGTCGCCACGACTTTTGATAGGGCAGTAATACCAAATTAATTTCTACTTCGGAAGTCTCAACAATATCTGATTTTTCCAGGTACTCAATTAGCCGATAAATTGCTTTAAATGACCACAGGTAGTAGCCAAATATCACTGGATTGAGTAGGCAGATCCACACCCAGGCAAACCAATCTTGTAGCAATCCTAAGTGTTTTTCATGCAATATCAACGTCTTAGTTACTGTAGCAGCAATCAAATAAAGACCAGATGTAATGACGATTGATAGTATTCCTAAACTGACAGGTGCTAATTTGCATTTGTCAATTAACCAACGGGCTATAGGATCAGCGCGATAAAAATCTTGCTCTTGCATACTGTTTATGAAAACTAATATGCTATCCTCTTTTTTCTAATTTTTCTTCAAAATTATACTTATGTTTCTTTATGTCTACTTATATGAGCTATTTTGCTTTTCCAATCCCAGTTATTTGAAAAATTAACTCTGCCGCTTTACTCATTAACGAAGTGTTAATCCCAAGTTGATAATTCTCTTGTTTTAAAACCTCCATCACCACTTTACTAAAATCTGCATTACCTTTCCTCGCACCCAAACCATTAATTGCACATTCAATTTGCCTCACGCCACAACTTAAAGCAATGAGTGAATTATCTACCGCCATACCTAAATCATCATGACAGTGGACTGAAACGACAGCTTGATCAATATTTGGTACTCGATTAAAAATCATTTGCAGAAGTTGCGAAAACTCTTCTGGTGAAGCCAAACCTAAACTATCAGGAGTGCTAACAGTAGTAGCACCACTATTGATTGCAGTTTCAATAGATTTACACAAAAAATCTGGCTCACTTCTGGGAGCATCAAAAGCACTCCATTCTACGTCATCACAGTAGTTGCGTGCTAGAGAAACACTATCTTTGATTGTTGCTAATACTTCTTGTTTACTTAATTTAGATTGATTTTTAAGATTTACTGGAGTATAAGTGTGAATTCTACCTCTTATCGCTGGTTTAATTGCTTCAGCCAGAGTGATTATTTCATTGGAATTAGAACTAGCTAGTCCACAAATAGTAGAATTTTTAATTATTTTAGAAATATGAAAGACTTCATCAAAATCTTTTTGAGAACTTGCTGGATAACCAACTTCAATAATATCTACTCCCATTTCTTCGAGTAATTGGGAAATAGTAATTTTTTGCTGCAAATTCATTTTTACACCAGGCGTTAATTCTCCATCCCGCATGGTAGTATCAAAAATAATTACTTTATGATGATTTTTTGACATACTGGCTAGAGATAGCGATCGCTTACATCAAATATAATATTAAGGAATATCTTCACTTAAGAAAACTGTCTCTAAATCCCGATAACCACTGACAATACGTACAATTTCGACACCATCATTAATGGGACGATAAAATATTAAATATTCTTCTACCGGAAAACTCCGTAAACCACTGGCAAAATTATCAGAACTTTGCCCCATATTAGGAAAATCAGCCAACAGTTTACACTGCTGTATAATTTTTTTGTTGAGTCTTAGAGCTGCATCAGGATTATAGCGGACAATATAGCTGCTAATTTCTTTCAAATCTAATCTAGCTGAAGGCGCTAAAATACACCTACTCATTATTTAGCAGCCTCAGCTTATTGCATTTGGGCTTGGGCGCGTCGAATGTCTTCTTCTATTTCTGCAAATACCTCTTCACCATCAATTCCTTCACCACGTTCGAGTTCTTCGATACCAACTTGGATTTTAGCTTTCAATTCTGCTAGACGTTGTTCTTGAACGCAATCGCGTTCATATAGCAATCTCAATGCTTCACCCATTACCTCACTCACTGAGTGGTATCGACCACTATTAACCTTATCCTGAACCAACTGCTCCAATTCTGGGGTCAAAGATATATTCACAACTATTACCTCATTCCATTTACTCTATATAGTAACCGAAAGCAATTGGAGCAAGGCTAAAATAATTCGTAATTGATAATACTAGACGATTATTACTAATGACAAATGACAAATGACAAATTAGTTAATTCGCGGCTGTTTGTGCTTCTTGATAAATTATTTCTTGAAACTGAATCATATCTTTTTGTGGATCGGCGTGGCTAACTTTCACTACTATCTGTTCGCCCAGGTTCACGGAACGTTTGAAAACCATTGGTAATTGCAAACCTAAATCTTCTAACAAAATTAGCGCCAAGTTGCTGTCTTCCCGCAGCCACATCAACACTGTCACATCCCAGATTTCCTCTGGATGACGGCGTAAATACTCTAGAGCGTAATATCTATTAGTTTGCCGTTCCACCATCGTCAACTCTTGGGTGATGCTAGTGACATTCATCATCACTTCTTTAAGTTGTTCTGCGGAAAATGGCAGAACTTCACCCCGCAAATGAGCTTTAAGTTGAAAGTGGGTAAGCAAGTCACTGTAGCGGCGGATGGGAGAGGTTGCTTGAGTGTAAGTATCCAAACCCAAACCAGCATGACGCAAAGGCGTAATGCTCATCTCACTTTTGGGCATACAACGACGCATAGCGCAGGCGCGAACAAATCCAGCCGGAAGTTGAAGTAATTCCTCTTCTGGGGGTAATTCCGGTTGTGGCTGACCGCGAAATGGCAAAGGTATGTTATGAACTTTACCATAACGAGCCGCAACTTCACCGGCAAGAATCATCATTTCTGCCACCACTTGCCGCGATGGGGAATCGTCCAAAATGTCAATGTTGATCTCATCACCTTTGACTTTGATCATCGCTTCCGGCATAGTGATGCTAATTGCCCCTTGAGCGTAACGCCAAGCTTTCCGCCGTTGTGACCAACTGGCGATCGCGGCAATTTCTGGTTCTGCTTGTACCCGTAATTGCAACATCTCATCTACATCTTCGTAGGTGAGGCGATAAGTCGGCTTAATCAAGCTGGTATGAATACTGTAATCTTCTACTACTCCACTTGTACCTAAAATAACCCCGAAACTGAGGGCGCAACAAACTTTTCCCTGTATCAGACTCATTGGCCCAGTTGCCAATACTTCTGGAAACATGGGAATCATCCCTGTAGGTAAATAGACTGTACTACCTCGCTTTCTGGCTTCCAAATCTAATTCATCTTCTGGCACTAACCATCGAGTGGGATCGGCGATATGCGCCCACACTCGTTCCCGCCCATCGGGAAGTACTTCCCAACTCAGACCATCGTCGATTTCTGTGGTAGTTTCATCATCAATGGTGTAAACCTTCAGGTGAGTCAGATCCAGGCGGTTTGTATCTGAGTCAATCGGCGGGAAATCCAAACGCTGTTGCGACACTTCTAATACCTTATGAGGAAATTGAATCGGAATTGAAGAACGCCGTAGGAACAGGTTTTCATAAGGACTCCAGTAACCCAAATCCACCAACAGTTGAAAGGCTCCTTGGGGTGTTGTAGGCCGCCCCAGCATGGTCATTGTTTCTAATACGGGAGCGCTTGGCGGATAAGCGCGAGCCAAAGAGTCATAATTAACTCCTGTCCGCACGGTATCAGCAAGCAGCGCTGCATATTTTTCCAGTCCTTCTAGGCGTTGGCGATCGTGACGCCCCCACTCTACTGCTTCACCTTTGAGTGCCTGCTCTACACGAGTTAAAAATTCCTGCTGTCCCTTAGCTTTTAGTGCCTCTACTTCTAGTTGGTGCTTGCGTTCTGCCACTTGAGCAGCAGTTCTCGGCTCGTAAGCGTCTCCTTTTTGCTTGAAATAGAGTTTATCGTCTGATAACAAGCAATAGGCGGCATAACAAGGAGGCGCGGTTGACTCCGAAAATAGCAGATTTGCCATAAGGTCTGGGGTAACTGTTTCCCCATCTTCAACCAGTAATTCCCAAGCTACTTCCAAGCTAGATGGGTCTAAATAAGGCTTTATCTGCTCCAAAAAGCTGGCAATTTCGGAGTTCTTATAACTCTGTCCAGTAACTGTATAAGTTATTTGTTTAGGCGCGAGGCTGTGGGATTGACCACGTTCGTCTACCACAAACCAGCGGGTTTTACCGTCTGGACGTTCTACGATGCCCAGACGGCGATCGCCTTGAACCCTAAATTCAACTAGCGTCCCCTTCTCCACAACTCTCGCACTCTAATAATTTTAGATTTTAGTCGCACCTTTTGGTGCGCTGGAAGCGCAATTTGGATTTTGGATTTTATAACTGGTGTTAAATCCCAAATCCAAGCGTTTTTCATTCAACAGTCTATTTTACACTTTCTGATTCAGATTTGAGATTTTGGACTCACACAGACAAAGCTAAATATTTTTTTAGATACAGCTTCTCTTATATAATCCAAAATCTAAAATCCCAAATCCAAAATTGTTTTAGCCTTCCGCATTGATAAATGGCAACAAAGCCACAATCCGCGATCGCTTAATTGCTAATGTCAACTCTCGCTGTTGCTGAGATGTCAACCCTGTAATCCGACGTGGCAGTATTTTACCCCGTTCGGTGACAAACTTGCGTAATAAATCAACATCTTTATAATCGATTGGGTCTCCTGGCTTAATTGGAGAAAGGCGACGACGGAAATAACTCATCTCTACTTAATTTCCTTGTGAACAGTATGTTTGTTGCAGTGGGTGCAGAACTTTTTCAGTTCTAGCCTGTTAGTGGTGTTGCGGCGATTCTTAGTACTGGTATAACGGTTAACACCAGCAGAACGCTTGTCTGAATTTGTCCGGCACTCAGTACACTCTAGTGTGATAATAATGCGGGCACCTTTACTCTTAGCCATAATCTTACAAAAAGTGAAGCCTGAAGAGAATTAACACAAATGACTATCTTCTCACATTCCGCCGCATATTATCAACTAATCTTTTGATTTTTATGTCGAGCGAGTAGCCACGACGCGACGAAACGATAAAAGTTCCACAATAGCGATCGTGTAAAGCCTGCCGCATCTGGGTATCAGAGAAAGCAGTCCCACAATCAATCGCTAGGGGAAATACTAGCAGTATAGCAGTGGGATTGGCTCGAATATTGCTCAGGGCAATTGACACTAAAAGCGCACCTAAGCCAATAATCGCCTCTCGCTTCACCAGTGAGAGCAAATCTGGAATTCTGCCCATTACTTCCCCGTCTTCGACTTCTAACACCTTTAAATCGAATGCCCAACGCCCCAAACTTTGCCCTTGATTGTTGTATACCACCAGCACCCGCAAAATCAGCCAAAGTATTACAAAAACTAAGATTTCAACAAATTGAATCCCGATATCGCTGCCTCCCAGTAAGGAACTGACTAACCAGACACCAAGGAAATCAAGCCCCAATGCCATGCCCCGCCGCCCAATTTCAGCCTTGGGATAGTGTTTTTGAGGAAGTCGTTCGATAGTCATACAAAACAGGTATTTTTATTTAGGGGTTGGGAAATAACGATCGCTCCTGTTTTTAATATTAAGGTGATAACTTAGCTAGTTGCTGCGCTGTAAACGAACAAGAACCAGCCAACTGTACGACTAAAGAATAGGATTAAGCAATAAACGGCTGGAGCCGCTCACTAAATAATTTATCTCCAGATTTTTTACATTACTTAACTTAGTTTGATTTATTCTCGCCTACTTACTTACAGATGTATTGTATTGTTGTAGAAACTTAATTTTAATTAATTTGGAAGTTGTACCTATGACACATCTGTTTACTAAAACAGCTATTAGTCTGGTGGCGACTACTGGCGTAGTGTTAGCGATCGCTAACACTAACGGTATAGCTCATGCTGCTGAGTTTAACTTTAACTGGAAAGGGAGATACAGGTTATTCAGCTCAAGGTTCATTTAACTACGATACAACAACTGCTGCAAATGTCATTTCTGAAGCAGGTTTGGGAGCTACGAATAACTTGCAATCTCTCTCAATTTCTTTCTTTGATCCCTTGAGTAATCTCATAAATAGTTTCACTCCAGTACTTAGTGGTATATCTAACTACAGCTATTTAAGATTCAACTTTGATAGCGCTAAAGAGCAAATCTTTGGCCCCTTTGATGTTGGCAAGGATGATGAGCTTCCTGGCGACACATGGCTTAATAATAATCTCGCACTCATCGATGAAGGTTTTAGTGATGAGACTCTAACTAAAGAATTTGGTTTTAACAGTAGAAATGCCGCAGGCACAAAGCAAATACTAGATTTAAGCAACAATTCGGTTCAAGTATCCAAAGTCCCCGAAGGAAGCATCATTATCGGTTTATTAGCATTGTCTAGTTTGGGATTTACTCTCAAAGAGAAATTCAATCCAAAATCTAAAATCTAAAATCTAAAATTGGTTCAGAGGGATAAAAGAAAAGTCGGGAGCGATCGCTATGTTATCAGTCAGCGATGCAGAAGCAATTATTTTAAATTTAGTACAACCGTTGGATCATCAACGGGATACAGAAATTGTCGATTTATTCACAGCAGATAGTCGGATTTTGGCAACGCCTGTAACTAGTCCCCTAGATTTTCCCCATTGGGATAATTCGGCAATGGATGGTTACGCAGTTCGGTACGAAGATGTACAGCACTCTAGCACTGAAAAACCAACCGTTTTAGAAATCGTTGAAGATATTCCGGCTGGGTATCAGCCCAAGTCTACGATTCAACCAGGGCAAGCAGCGCGGATTTTCACAGGTGCGGTGATCCCAGCAGGTGCGGATACTGTAGTCATGCAAGAGAAGACAAGTCGCCAGGAAAACCGCGTATTTATCTTGGATACGCCAAAACCGCAAGGATTTGTCAGATACAAAGCATCTTTTTATCAGGCTGGAACACAATTACTACCAGCAGGAATTAAGTTAAATGCCTCAGAAATTGCTGTATTAGCAGCAGCACAGTGTCCGCAATTAAGTGTTTACCGCCGTCCACGGGTGGCAATTTTTTCCACTGGTGATGAGTTGATGACAATTGATCAACCATTGCAACCAGGGCAAATTGTGGACTCTAATCTGTATGCGCTGGCAGCTTTAGTGAGACAAAGTGGCGCAGAACCATTAATTTTAGGTATTGTGAAAGATGATCCAGTTGCTCTGGAGAAAGCCATTGCCCACGCCATTGCGATCGCTGATATAGTTCTCTCTTCGGGTGGTGTCTCAGTGGGAGATTATGATTATGTTGACAAAATTCTAGAGTCACTAAAGGCAAAAATTCACATTCAGGCTGTGGAGATGAGGCCAGGAAAACCCCTCACCGTCGCCACCTTCCCCAGCACAGACGCGATTTATCCTACAGAGGCGATGAATCGCGTCTCTACAAACTCCCCACTTTATTTTGGTTTACCAGGGAACCCTGCTGCTGTATTGGTGACATTTTGGCGATTTGTGCTACCAGCAATCAAGAAACTTTCGGGAATTGCTGAAGGTTGGGAAACAGTATTTTTGAAAGTGCGATCGCATGATGAATTGCGATCGGATGGCAAGCGGGAAACTTACCTTTGGGGTAAGCTACATTTAATTGATGGTGTTTATGAATTTCACAAAGCTAGTGGCAGTAACAGTTCCGGCAATTTAATTAATTTAGCTCAAACCAATGCCTTAGCTGTTCTACCGATGGGTAAAACATTAATTTCGCCACTAGAAGATGTGCAAGTTTTGCAGCTTAGTAACGGGTAATAGGGAATGGGGACTAAGAACTGAGGATTAGGTAAGAATTTTCCCAATCTTCAATCCCCAATCTTAAAATATTTGTTCAAAAGCCTCAATCAAACTGTTAACTTCCTCAAGGGTATTGTAATGCACCATACTCACCCGAACTATTCCACCTTGGGAGGCTAACCCCAGGTAATCGATCAGCCGTTTAGCATAAAAGTCACCGTAGCGAATTCCTATATAATGTTGGTCAACTTTCGCCGGAATAGTTGAGCTATTTACTCCATCTACGACAAAAGATATAGTTGGCACACGGGATTGACGGTCAGCCTTTGATTGACCAATTATTCGGACATTAGACTTGCTATTGAGATAATTTAGGAGGCGATCGCTAATATGTTCTTCATGTCTGCTAATTAAATCAAATGTCTGTACCATTTGACTTCGCAAATCAGGTGCAGTTTCATTTCCGTAGTGCAATTGTGCTAATTCACTTAAATAATCACATAAACCTAACATTCCATAACTTAATTCAAAATTGACATTTCCTAACTGAAATTTATAAGGTATATCTGTCTGTTCAATAAAATAATGGTTAAGACCAGGCAATCTGAATAAATGTTCTTCTTTACCATAAAGTAAGGCATGGTGTGGCCCATAGACTTTATAACAACTCAAAGCATAGAAATCAACATTTAAATCTTGCACATCAACTAATCTGTGGGGTGCATAAGCTACACCATCTACACAAATCATTGCGTTGCGATCGTGGACAAATGCAGCAATTTCTTTAATCGGGTTGATGGTTCCCAGAACATTAGAAGCATGAGTCAAGGCTACTAGTTTGGTACGCTTACTCATCAATGCTTCTAAATCTTCTAAATGAAGTTCCAAGGTGTCTGAGCGAACTTGCCATACTTTAACCTTCATTCCTTGCTTTTCAAGAGCGACCCAAGCACCAATATTAGCCTCATGGTCACAATTAGTAACAATAATCTCATCGCCAGGTGTAAAAGTTTGACCCAGACAAATTGAGAGAACTTTCAACATCATTGTAGTAGATGGGCCCATGACTACTTCTTTATAAGAATTAGCGTTAATGAAAGTAGCCATTCCCCTAGTTGCTAGAGCTACTCGTTCTCCTGCAAGCTGAGAAACCCCATAAGAAGCTCCTAACTGAACATTAGAACTCAGGAGAAATTCGCTAATTCTATCTACTACTTTTTGTAAAGTTTGTGACCCGCCAGCATTATCAAAAAAAGTCCATTCACCAGCTAAAGCGGGAAAATATTGACGAACTTTTTCAAGATTAAGAAACATAGCTTCAGTCCTTTAAAAAATGTTATTTACCCTAACTTACCTTTTGGCAACGCGCCCAGAGAGCATCTATATCCTCTTTTACTGGTTACAAAAAAGCAGTGATTGCCGAAGGAAAGAAGTATTAGCAGCAACTTTAGTTGTGAGTTATTTCTTGTCCATTAGTATAAAAAGAATTGTATCGAGCAGAAAGTACCGTGCGATACAAAGCGTCCACAGCCAAGCGCAAGTTCCTCCTACAAGAACTGTCTTCCTGCTCCTGCCTCCTGAAACCTCGTCATGGCAGCTTTCTTGTTGTGCATGAATCTATTTAGATGTGGTATAATCGGGGGCTGAAGAGTATCTTACTGACATCTCTAACTTCCAGCAAGGGTTAATGTCTTGATTCTTCACAATTTCCGCCATTTTTTTTGATAAGTTTAAGGTAGAGTCAAAGCAATTATTGTTTTGATTCTGAATTCCTTGATTGCAAAGAAGGAACAACCTATGAACACTACAGTTAAATACGAGATTGAGGTTATCAAGAAAGAAGCACTTCAACTGGTTAAAAAACGACTTGTTAACCGTCAACAGCAAATTTATACCCTCTGTAAATATATTCCTCCTCGTGACTGGGTTCATTTTGAGCTTGAGTTAGAAAAAAACGAATTTCTACTCAGAGATAGAATTATCGATCTACTGAATCACGAATCGTGGGAAGATGATCTAGGCTGCATTTAGATCCTGAATCTCGTTAGCAGTATGCCAATAAAATCAAAATTACAAATTAATCTTTAACCATTAAAACCCTCGAATTAATTCGGGGGTTATAAACAAGAGATTATTCAAAGTAAGCATTGAAGAATTCAGAAATCAGAACTTGGGGCGGAGCCGGAGACGGTTTGCGTAGCTTGCTTTTTTGCTGGAGTAGAGGGACTTGCTACCACTGCGCTATCCGCCAATCGTACAGAATCTATTTTAGATTCTGACTTCTGAATTCTATTTATTACTGAAAATTAAGAAAAAATAATTATATTAACCTATGCCAAGTCAATTGGTATTAAGTAGACAACTCTTCTAGCCCAATCCATTCGGTAATAGATTGCCATTGACTTACATAAACAGTAGTACTCCTACGTTTTTCTTTTTGAGCTTTTCTAGGTGGTTTACCCAAAACAACATCGGCGAATGAATTAGATTCGTTCCACTTATAAACAGGCATTTCTTGCCAGCAGTGGCGACAAAACCAGTAAGTCTCTGCACCACGTATATGTTCTAAAAGCAAACTTGAACAGCAAGGACAGTAATTCATATTTTTCTCAAATCCTGTTAATAAAAGTGTGATCGCCAATCAGGGCAACCAGTTGAGAAGCCCGTAAATATTTAAAACTAGCTGTCTATATTTTGACTATAATCTTCAAATATGAGGAACTTGTGAGTAAAGTCAAAATACTTAACAATATTGTATAATTTATACATATTTAGTTAAGTAACGAATTGAAACTTATTTATAGTGGTTTCCGCACAGTTAAGTAAGGTATAGAAAAATTACCAGTAAGCAAAAAGTTAACAATTACTACAAATTGCCTAGTCTCCATTACCCCTTATACAGATCCAGTCACCTTCTACTTGAGCGATCGCACCACCAGGAAATGGATCGGTTTGCGATCGGTTGGGCGCTATAATTAGAGCCGTTAATTTTTCGATATGTTCAAAACTGGGGGCATCAGTCAGTATTTGCTGCAATACCTGACGCATCACCCGACGTTGCAACGCCAGTGGTGCTTTCTGTAATACCCGACGATTTAAGCGTAAGGGGAGCAGGGGAGAAAGAGGTAATTTTTCATTCTCACCCATGCCCAATGCCTCTTCCCGCAATTGCTGGGCAGCTTTTTCTAAATATTCTACTTCTGCTTGCAGCAGTTCTGCTGTTTGGGCTAAGGCTGATTCTACTTGAGGGTTGAAATTATCTCGCAAATATGGTAATAATTCTTGACGAATGCGGTTACGGGCATATTGCAAATCTTGATTGGTGGAATCTTCCCAAATTGGCAATTTAAATTCTTGACAAAATTGTTCTGTTTGTGAGCGAGTGATTTCTAAAAGTGGACGCACTAACATAATGCCTGTAGTCAGGGGACGTTGCCAAGTCAGTGCCTGCAAACCATCAGCACCAGTACCGCGAATTAAATTGTAGAGGAGAGTTTCGGCGCGATCGCTTGCAGTGTGTCCTGTAACTATATATTGATAATTATTTGCTTGGGCGATCGCACATAAAGCTTGATATCGCCAATCGCGTGCAGTAGCTTCACTATTTATTGCTTTGTTCGCTGTTTCTAAATAAAAAAATATACCCCAAGTTTTAGCTAAATTTTCGACGTGTTTAGCATTAGCTTCGGAGTCAGAACGCCAGCGATGATCGCAGTGAGCGATACCTAAATGCCATCCCCATTTAGATTGTAAATCTAAAAGTAATTTTATTAAACACAGAGAATCCTGTCCGCCGGAGACAGCGATTAATAGACGCTGGTTGCGCTCAAATAAGTGGCGCGATCGGATGGTGCGATGGATTTTTGCATGTAGGGGCGTCCATACCATATAAAAATAATTTACTCATGATTAAATATGTGCTAGTTAAAACCGAGTATATATCTTCCACCCAAGGGCGAGAGACATTATACATCATAAATTTTTGTTGTAATTAGTGTAGGGTAGAGCTAGCGTAAAGTGGACAATTTGACAATCTTTAATACTAAAACTACTTGGCGTATAGTCATAATCTGTCCGCACGCAAGAAGAACGCAAGACACTTAATATATGGTTCAGAATCTCGAAAGAACACGCCAGAGTGCAAGGTTTCCAGAAACGGCACCGGCTGCTAATCCTGTATTTTTTAGAACCTATAGCCGCCGGACAAAGGCGGGACTAAGGGAAACATGGGATGAGGTATGCGATCGCACTATACTCGGCTTAGTCGAGTTGGGAAAGCTAACTCAAGAAGAAGCAGTCATCCTGGATAAGATGCAGCGCAACTTGAAAGCTATGCCCAGTGGACGCTGGCTATGGGTTGGTGGTACAGACTGGATAACCAAGCCAAAGAATTTTTCCGGCGCTTATAATTGCACCTCCACCAATCTTGAAGACTGGAGTGCCTTCGGATTAATGATGGATTTGGCAATGATGGGGTGTGGTACTGGAGCCGTCCTAGAACCACAATTTATTAACCAATTACCTACTATCCGTAATCAACTGAATGTCACTGTCCAAGGTGAAATTGGCAGCACTCCTGTGCAACTGCGACGTGAATATACTCAAACTCATATAGAAGGCAATAACGTCATTATTCACGTTGGAGATAGCCGTGAAGGTTGGGTTGAATCATATCAAAGGCTATTAGAACTCTCCACTGATGAACAATTTTCAACAAAAGTTGAAGTATTAGTTGATATCAGCGATGTCCGAAAAGCCGGAGAAACTCTCAACGGCTTTGGAGGAGTTGCTAATCCGGTAAAATTGCCCGGACTCTATCAGCGTTGTGCTTCCATCCTGAATAAAGCTGTAGGACAACAATTAAGTTCAGTTGAATGTTGTCTGTTAATCGATCAAGCTGCTGTAACAATTGTTGCAGGCAATATCCGAAGAAGCGCGGGGATGCGTCAGTTTGATTCTGGCGATAACCTAGCAGCCACCGCCAAAGATAATTTATGGCAGCAAGATGAAAATGGCAACTGGCGAATTGATCCAGAGCGTGATGCACTCAGGATGGCAAACCATACCAGAGTTTTTCACCGTAAGCCAACCTTAGAAGAATGTCTTGATGCCGTCCGCAAACAATATTATAGTGGCGAGGGAGCGATTCAATGGGCTGGTGAAGCCGTCGCGCGATCAAACATTGATTTGCTGCCAACACAAGCTTTGAAAGTTGAGTTTTTACAAGCTTATGAACAAGGAACAGCAAAAGAGTGGTTAAAAGAACGCCATTTCAATCTTGATGCTAATGAGCTAGAACATCGTTTGCAGCGATATGCTTTAAATCCGTGTGGTAAGTGATTTTGCCTCACGTTAAAAACCTCGCAAAAACGGGGAAAGCTGAGATGCTAATCCCGTGGTAATCAAAGGAAGTAAAAAGCCTTTGACACCGTACAGCGTAGAGTGTGAAACTAGATTACATCGAAAATTGTTGTCTAGAATATAATCTCTCCAAGAGTGCGGGGGTGGATGTGAAAAACACTTTTATTATCTAAAGTCACATCTGCAAAAGGTACGCGGAGCTACTGCAAATAATTAAGCAGTAGAACTAGGGGATAAAAAGCCTCTAGGGTAACAAATCTGGAAATCATCGGCAGTAATTTCCACTGCAATTTGTCTGAGGTTCACCTCAATCAAATCGATCCATATAACTACAAAGAACAGGAGGAAGCTTTTACTGCTGGGGCGCTATCTGTAGCAGCACTTTTAAATCACAAATTCTTAGAACCACGTTATCAATACAGCCGTGAACTAGACCCGATTGTAGGAGTTTCTTTTACAGGTTTATTTGATTTCTTTGTCCATGCTTTTGGTGTTGATTGGCTGCGCTGGTGGGAAGAAGGAAGACCTGCAACTCCACAAGGATTAGCTTTCAAGCGTGAGGAAGAAAAATATCTCAGTTCTTGGAAAGATATTGTACATCGGGTGGTTTGGGATTACTGCGATCGCCACAATCTCAAACGTCCAAATCGCTGTACCACAGTTCAACCTAGTGGCACGAAGGCATTATTAACTAATGCTAGTTCAGGATGGCATCCCCCGAAAGCGCAAAGATTCATTCGCCGGATCACCTTCGGCAAAAATGACCCAGTAGCTTTAGCTTGTATTGACTATGGTTACAACGTCATTCCCTCTCAATCAGATAAAGATGAACAGGGCAATTTGCTTAACGATCCTTTTGATTCACGGGTGAGTGAGTGGTTAGTAGAAATTCCTGTTTCTGTATCTTGGGCTGATTTACCAGGGGCTGATGAAATTGATGTTTCTAAGTTTTCAGTCTTAGCCCAATTTGATTTTGTCCTCCAAGTTCAACGTTGGTATGTGACTCACAACACATCAGCAACTTTAGAACTTCGCTCTGATGAAATCGAACCTTTAGGACAGCGAATCTACGAAACTATCCAGAATGATGAAGGATATATTTCAGCCGCTCTTTTAGCTCGTTTTGACGATTTGCAATCATTCCCACGTTTGCCATTTGAACCAATAGACAAATCAACCTATAATCGCTTGAATCAAGAAGTCAAAGCACGGCGCAAAACAGATGATTTCTGTGCAGTCTTAAGCCGCTATGATTTAGGCGAAATGGCAGAAGCTGGCCCTAGTGGTTGTGATTCTGATAAGTGTATGTTTCCCGATCAGCAACCAAGCTCATAAGTTTAGATAACTGGGGGCTGGGGAACTCGGCGCCCCCTTTGGGGATAAGGGGTAATGGGGACTGGGAAGCAGAGGAAAATAATGAAAAAGCAGGGAGACAACTCACGCCACTTGCGGGTGAGGTTTGTACCTTTATTTCCCCCTGCTCCCCTCCCCCTGCCCCCTGCTTCTTATCAATGCCCAATGCCCCATGCCCAACATCGCTCAACACGTTACGATCAATTAAGAAGTAATAATTTTTTACGGCAGTGCCAGGAGTCTCTTAATGTTCATTAGTGAATTGTCGCCTATATTCAAAGAATTTACTCAGCATCCAGTCTCATTTGTGGGTGGGTTCTTCTCTGGTGTGCTTCGGCTCAATCTTGCAGATGATCCCGTTAAAAGCTGGCTGGATAAACAGATCCGCTCAAATAGTTACACCAGTAACACAACAGACGCACATAATGGTAAAGCCAGTGGCCCTCAGCAGATTTCGATTGATTAAAAAACTCTAATCATAACATAGTTAAATTCACTACAAAACATGAAGTCAGGGCTGCGTTGGCAGCCCTGACTTCTACTTTATACAATGATTATTTTATTTTTTAGAATTCCCTTGCTGCTTGATTGGCACTCTAAGCATGAGTGCGCCCACTTGGTCTGGCGTAGGGCCGGGCTTGAAATTGATGTGGCAGAGCGCACACTCTGCCCTGAAGTTGCTCAGAGGAATCGAGCGTCGATAGTACCATTGATTGTTCACACGCTGGACGGACGTGTATGCTTGCCCCGCCATTGCTAACGCGTTTGCCTGACGCTCGAAGTTATCGCGGGGGCGATCGCTTTCCCGAAGCGGGTCAACGGTGCCGACTAACCGCATATCCTTGTTCTGATCGTTAAATATCAGTGAGATGGAATGCTTACCTTGCTCCACGTTATCTGGCGTGGTCTCGTCGAACTCCTGCGTCAGTGCTGCGAACAACGTGTTGAACATAAGATCGCTTGTTTGTTGAGCGATCGCAACCTGCCCAGTTGGAGGTGGATAGTCAAAAGCACGGGCAATTCCCGTGAAACTGAAGCCAATGACGAGCAATACCACAAAAATTCCATAACTGACTAGCTTTCTCAGACGCATTCCCTTACTCCTTTGGTTTTATATTGTTCCTGACTCATACCAGTCCTATGTGAAGATACATATAAAAAAACCCCATTTAGTCTCCCTAATGACTTGGGATGACAGTGTAATTGGGGAGTAAATATATACAACTTCACAAAGAAACAATATCAGCACCTCTGCATCACAGATGGAACCTTTACCGAAGGAAAACATAGGTTATAGGGCGGAAGTTAAGAATTGATTTTCTATCTGCTATAAAAGTATATTCGCTTAGTAAATTGTATAATCTTATCATATCATTAAAGTAAGTATTGGTATATAGTTGAGTAAATCTAAACACCATCTTAATTAAAAAGATTGGGAGCTTAATCAATTGTTAAAGGTAGCCAAACTTCTGCTGTGCTGTACTAGCTGGTTGTTCCCCTATTAAGAGATACTAAAGGCAGGTACATAGGCAAGAAAATATGGAATCCCTAACCTCTCGTATGCAGGCGGTACAATCGCCAATTATTCCTGTGGTTGGGGAACTAATTAAAAACTCTCCTGGAACAATCTCTCTAGGACAAGGTGTTGTTTCTTACAACCCACCAGATGAAGCCAGAGAGTTTTTATCCAGATTCTTAGCTGAACCTGCTAATAATTTATACAAATCAGTTGAGGGAATTCCCGCTTTACTGACAGCACTTGCAGCAAAATTGCAAACCTTCAACGGGATTGAAAGCAACGAGGAAAACCGCATCGTTGTGACAGCCGGGAGCAATATGGGATTTATGAATGCCATTCTTGCTATCACTAACCCAGGCGACGAAATTATTCTGAATACCCCCTACTATTTCAACCACGAAATGGCAATCGCAATGGCTGGTTGTCGTGCAGTGTTAGTAGCAACGGATGAAAATTACCAACTACGCCCAGATGCGATCGCTCAAGCAATAACTCCCAAAACACAGGCTGTGGTGACAATTTCACCGAATAACCCGACTGGAGTTGTCTATTCTGAAGCGGCATTGCGTCAAGTAAATCAAATTTGTGCTACTCGCAGTATTTATCACATCAGCGATGAAGCTTATGAATACTTTACCTATAACGGGATAAAACACATTTCACCTGGTGCATTTGATAATAGTAGCAAGTACACAATTTCTCTTTATAGCCTTTCCAAAGCATACGGTTTTGCTAGTTGGCGTATTGGCTACATGGTGATTCCCAAACATTTGCTTGTCGCCGTCAAAAAAGTCCAGGATACAATTTTGATTTGTCCACCAGTGATTTCTCAATATGCAGCTTTAGGGGCATTGCAAGCAAAAGAGGAGTATTTGAAGAGTAATATAGGAGCCATTGCTCAAGTACGCCAACTAGTATTAGACTCCCTTAATCGCCTACAAGGCTTATGTAGTATTATTCCTGCCGATGGTGCTTTCTATTTTTTCCTCAAAGTTCATACCCAGATGGATGCTTTTGAGTTAGTCAAAAGACTGATTCAGGAACATAAAGTAGCAGTTATTCCAGGTACAACCTTTGGCATGGATCACGGATGCTATCTACGTGTTGCTTATGGGGCACTGCAAAAAGAGACAGCAAAAGAAGGTATAGAGAGATTAGTGCAAGGTTTGGAAACTATAGTTAGGAACTAAGAGTCATTCAATTCCTGCCTCCTGCCTCCTTCAAGAAGGCGTTAAGCTGTTTTAGCGTACCTCGTCCATAATCCCATATATAAAATTCAACAGATGTCAATTATTAATAAGTTAATTGAAATTGAAACTGAGCCAAAAATTAATATTTATAATATTACACCACAAATCCAAAATTTTATTACCTCAACATCTATTAAAAATGGACAAGTTTTAGTATTTTCTCAACACACTACAACAGCGTTATCTATCAACGAAAATGAAGTTAGATTATTAGAAGATATAAAAGTATTCTTGCAAAAATTAGCACCGGAATCAGACAGCTATTTGCATAATGACTTACATTTAAGAGATGTCCCAGAAGATGAGCCGATTAATGCTCACTCTCATTTAATGGCAATGATGCTGACCACTAGTGAGATAATTCCCATTGTGGATGGTAAATTAGCTTTGGGAACCTGGCAATCTGTGTTGTTTTTTGAGTTGGATGGCCCGCGTCAAAGAACAGTATTTGTACAAATTTCTGGCGAATAATGCAATTTTAAACCTGCAATTCTCCCAGAACAACCTAAATCTGAGAGAATTACGAACACGACCAAAAAGTGTATCAGTTGAATTTACCTACAGCAATTAAAAATCTGAAAGAATGTTTTCCAGCATCACCTTCCTTTCCACAAACCAGGACTTTCGTTGTGTCAAAGGCAGAGGCCATTAGTTATGAAAAATAACGATAATTTTGTATTACGTAATACTTGGTACTATGCTTTGCCTAGCGATCAGATCAAGCCAGGTATGATGATCAGCCGCATTTTCTTAGGAGAACCGGTACTGTTAGTTCGCAGCCAGGATGGTAAAGTGTCTGCTATGACAGACATTTGTCCCCATCGTGGTGTCCCCTTGAGTTGTGGAAGATTCAATGGGGAGGAAGTTGAATGCTGTTACCACGGTTGGCGCTTTAACTCCGGTGGGGGCTGTACTGCGATACCTTCTCTTGTGGAGGAACAGCAGATGGATTTGAGCCGCTTCGACGTAAAGTCTTATGCAATCCGAGAAGCCCAAGGGAATATCTGGATATATATAGCTGATCCCGATAACCCTCAACCTGCTTCTGAGATGGAAATTCCGGTAATTCCAGGGTTTGGCGATCGCTCTCACCAGTTCGTAAAAGTGGTAAAATTCCCTTGTTTTATAGATCACGCAGTGGTAGGTCTGATGGACCCTGCTCATTCACCTTATGTTCATCGCGCTTGGTGGTGGCGAAGTGAACAATTACACGAGGAAGTAAAGCAATTTGATGCTTCGCCTTACGGCTTCACAATGCGACGACACCGATTACCAGAGAATGGGGGTCGATTATACTGGCTGATTGGCGGTGGTATCCCGGAAACGGAGATTTCTTTTCGTTTACCTGGAGTCAGAATCGAAGAAACCACAATTGGCAACCATCGAGTCGTTAATTTGACGGCAGTTACACCAATTTCGGACACCGAAACTGAGGTAACTTTTGCTCTTTACTGGACACTTCCTTGGGTGGGATTTTTCAAGCCACTACTACATGTGCTGGCGCGGACTTTCATTGATCAAGACCGAACGGTTGTAGAAAAGCAGCAAATTGGTTTGAAATATAATCCTGTGCTACGGCTGATTAAAGACTCAGATATGCAGGCGCAGTGGTATTACCAGTTAAAGCGGGAGTATGCTAAGTCTGTCGCTGAAGGACGAGAATTTGTGAATCCTGTCAAGGGTCAAATACTCCGGTGGCGTGCTTAAATTAGTCCAAAGTAAATTCTGCAAATTCTCTTTGCCCAAATAGCATATTTCGGTCTACGGCGGACAAGATTTTATTATTGGCGCGTTGGCTATTCAAACAGCGACCAACTAACTGTGCCACATCTGCACGATTTATGCTACCAATAATGTGCGGATCTTCAGTTAAAACACCATTACCCGTTGCTGATTCTGACTTGAGTCCACCAGGACGGATGATTGTATAGGTGAGTCCACTGGCAATTAAGTGTTGTTCAGCTTTGTCTTTCTCAGCTAAAACTTTTCCCAGTACTGCTAAAACTTGGGGTGACGCAGCAACAACACTATTGCCAGCACCAATGGATGATACAAGAATAAACTTTTGCACTCCAGCTTTAACTGCTGCATCAATCAGATTTCTATTACCAGGGTAATCCGGTCTTTCTACATCTGATGGTAAACCGCCAATTGTACTGATAACGGTGTGAATAGGTTCATCTGTAAGCATTGCGCGTTCTACATCGCTAACATTCAAGGCATCCCCCAAAACTACCTCAATACCGATTGTTTCTAGTTCACTAGCGGTTGCTTCTGTTCTCAGGAGTGCTTTTACCTTTAGCTGTTGCGCTGTCAGATATTGGGCAATTTCTCGACCAACGCCGCGACTTGCTCCAGCCAGAAAAATATAAGATGCACTTGTCATAATAAATTTAACTATTTACGCTCAAAGGATTTTATCAGAGGATTGTCACGAAAAACATCACATGAGCGCCTAAGACACCCCTATATGACATGGTGCGTTAGGCTAAAGCCGTAACACACCCTACTTAAAATTTACTTAGTACAGCTTTGCGTAAAATCGTAGCGTTTTTAATGCAAGGGGACGCATTGGCATTGTTAGACGATGCGTTGGCATTGTTAGGCGATGCGTTGGCATTGTTAGGCGATGCGTTGGCATTGTTAGGTGATGCGTTGGCATTGCAGGGTATTGCCAAATTTAATTCGCTACAAATTAATGAAATGCTGTACTTAGCCCAATTGTAGGAAGTATTCTAATCACCAATTGTGCCAATCTAACAAATAACTTTTCTTTGGATAAACTTATGGCTAAAAAATCTCAAGCCAATCTAGAACAATACCAAGATGTCAGATTATCTGCCACCACAAGAATTTGGGTAGTTACAGTAGCTATTCTCGGAGTTTGCATCCCACTGTCAGCCGTTACTAGAAGCGGTGCTATTCTTCCTTTAGTTGCAATTGGTGGCGCAGCTGTTGGTACAGTTGCTGTTTGGCGTTCTGATGAGCAAAAATCAAAAACTAACTATTTGCAACAGCAGCAAATAGAACTGCTAGAGCAGAGATTAGCGAATTTAGAAACAATTGTGAGCAGTGATGACTTAAACTTGCAAATGAAAATTAAACAGATCGAAGCAAGAGATACTTTTAGCGACTCCTCTGATTCAGTGCAAAATGTGTGCAAATCAACAAAAAAGCTATAAATAACTCAAAACAAGAAAATTTAGAAGTTTTTGTCCATACAGAGAATGGTAAGGTTGTCACATTTGAACCTTATCTTTTGGTTGGTTGTGATGGTCTTCACTCCATCGTCCGTAACACATTAAAAGACTGGGATAAACCTACATCAGACAGATTTGAGATGAAGCTTTTTCCCTCGCCCAGTTCGTGCCTGAGATACAAAGTGTTAACCCTGCCACCAAATTTTCCTCTGGTTCATAGTAGTAACGAACACGCCGTGAGTACTATGGCATACGCAATTCCTGGAGCTTTGCGAGGTCGCAAGCGTTCTGTTTCTCTTGGCATATTGCCGCTTAAAAACCCAGATGAACCCCGTTCTGCAAATATTATTAAATACCCAGACCACCAAATATGGGAATTGAAAAACTCTGAGGAACTGTACAATTTTTTTGAAAAAGCCTTCCCACAATTGCCTATACGTCAAATAGTATCACCTGAAGAGGCTGAGAGATTTGCTAAAAGTGAAGGCGCTTACTTCCCCATTCCTCAATACTGTTCTGGATTGCACTTGTTGTTAATGCACGAACCAGGATGTCTTGAGATACCCCAGTCTTCATCTTCTGGAATAATACTTTTAGGAGATGCCATTCACTGCTTTCCTCCAGATATTGGACAAGGGGTAAACTCAGCATTGGAGGATGTGTACATTCTAAATGAGGCACTTTCTCAAAGTAACGACGAACTCTCGCGTAGTTTGCCTTTATACGAATCTTTACGCTTACCTGATACAAAAGCCTTGGTATACCTTGCCCAAACTGCTTATCCCTGGCAGTATAACCAAAACTCGCTTGGCAAGTTGGTGTGGTATGTCAACTTTTTTCTGCGACTTTTACTTAGTCGGTTACTACCCTTTATATTTAATCCTCCAGCATTCTTTCTCATCCAGAATTATCAACTTTCCTACCAGCAAATCTGGGTTATGGTTCAACGTACCACCAAAACATTTTATATACTCAGTATAATATTCCTTTGTGGGTTGTTGGCTTTAGTATTGAAGGATTTAGTAAGTATTTATTGATTTCAAATGGTGCAAGAAGCTCGGAATACAATTACGTGTGACTTTTGACTTCAGCTTTGCGGTACTAGGTTGTTTTTGTGTAAGTATTTGTTGACTTAAAGTTACCGCAACCTTGGAAATCCGTGTCATTTTAAACTTTCCTTTGTGGCTATAACTGTTTCTAGGGAAACAGTATCTCGTTCTCTATCTCCGTTAGAATTGACTGACATCGTTTAATTCTATATACTTCAACTGCATTAGTTCATGAAATATCTAAGTGCAATAATCTCTATCTTTCCTGTAAACATCTGCTAATGGCTGTGTTTTATTAGACTACTAACATTACTAAATTTTTAAAAGGTTATAAACTTGAATAATTGCATTGGTATAGCTTACCGTAGGTATGCAATAGTTTGCCGTAGGAATGCAGATGGATTGGATTAGCTTACTCAAAGCTCAACAAACTGACTTCCTTCAACGTGTGAAAAAACCTAAAACTTATGACTTATCTTTGCTGGAAAGTCAAGTTAAAGGTTGTCACACTGAAGTTATGGGTTTTTGGGGTGAGCCATTGGCTAGACTCCAAGAGCTTTCTCGCCAACAAGCAGAAGTTCTCGCTAAAAATCCGCCGCCTACACCGTCTGAATATCCTGAACCTCCCGACTGGACAATACCTTTTCCCAAACACTTCCAACAACAAGCCCAAGATTATCTTTTGCGGGAGCATCTTGTTGATGGGGTAATGGCTGAACGCTTGGGCAAATTGGTAAAAAAGGTGTCGCAAGATACCTTACAAAACATGATTTTAGATGATGAGGGAAATTTGTGTGGTGAAAGCAAATTTTCTTATGTACTCAAAGATCATCCTCAGCTAAGTATCCAAGTTTACGTTGCTGATGGAGAAAGTTTTAATGGTATTAAGAAAGACAAAATTAAGTGGTCGATTACTCAAGAAGATTTGAAAAATCACCAAGTATTAATTTTTCTGTGTTTGTTTTATCCTTCTACAGGTAATTTAGGTACGAGAGGCAAAGTATAATAACAGGTTTTTTACCGACAAATCAACTTGAATTTACTGAACCAAAACTGTATGTAACTCCGAGTAACTTATTGTATGCAGGAGGGTTAAGTTGGTATTTAGAATCACTTTTTGGCAAAAAAGACACGTCGCCATTAATTAGTGAGAAAGCGTACTCGCAGATACAATACAAACTCTACCATCAGAGCATTGCCTCAAGGATATAGTCGGTGACTGGGAATGCTGGCAGACTTTGCAAGGACACACCAGAGGCATTAATTGTCTAGCTTTCAGTTCTGGGTGTAAGAATGGCAAAGCCTTACCCATATTGGCAAGTGGTAGTCGGGGAGAAACGAAACTCTGGGATTTAAGCAAGGGTGAATTAATAGATACATTATCAGAGTATCCTTGGGTAATATCTGGGCTAGTGGATGAAGTCAATTCCCTAGCTTTTAGTTCCGATGGACAGACTTTAGTGAGTTGCGGTGCAGATTCCACCATTAAGCTTTGGCACGTAGGCGCACTAGACTTGATAGATATTTTGCACAAACATAATGGGGTAGTGCGGTGTGCTGCCTTCACCCCAGATGGCAGAATGTTAGCCACAGGCGGAGATGATAGAAAAATTCTTTTTTGGGATTTGATGCAACGTCAGGTAGCGATCGCACTTTCTTTAGATGATACAGCTGCTCATTCCCTGGTTTTAAGTCGAGATGGGGAAACTTTGGTGACAGGTAGCTACCGCAAAATCAAAGTCTGGCGTACCTTACCCAAAACTGGGATTAAAAGTTTAAAGGATGCACAACCACTACATACCCTCATGGGTCATTCTCACATCGTTCGTTCCTTAGCAATCAATGCAGATGGTAAACTGCTGGTGAGTGGTAGCTGGGATCAAACGATTAAAATTTGGCATTTGGAGACTGGAGAATTACTGCATACTCTTAAAGGACATAGAGATAGAGTATATGCGATCGCTTTAAGTCCCGATGGGCAAATAATCGCTAGCGGTAGTGCTGATAAAACTATCAAGTTGTGGCATCTACAAACTGGGGAATTGCTCGGTACTTTTACAGGTCATGGGAATATAGTTACAGCATTAGCCTTCACAGCTTCCGGCGAGATGTTGGTTAGCGGGAGTTTAGATAAGACAATTAAAATTTGGCAACGAAGTTAGGAGTAGATAAGCTTCATGCATATCAGTAGATTTTCGTCAGTATGTAAGTTATAATGCAAGCATTCTTGGCAGTCTAAAACAAAATTAATTTTGTCAGTAGCACTTAGGCTGTAAATTAGCTCAGTGTGTGGGTATTAAACTCAATCTTACACGGGGTTTTGAAGACAAAAATGAGTGATGCTTTTTCACATAAAGCGTCACCCAACACCCTGCCATAAGCATCGCTAACTTAAAAATTGTGTTTTCCACCCTTATTTTCGCCAATATGTTAAGCACTATTACTTGATTGACAAATTGTTTATGACTTTGAACTGTCAAGAATGTAATGCAAGTAGAAAACAAAAGTTTCGGATACTGATAATTAAGGAAAAAGCAATGGTTATTTCACAACGTGGTATTATTACCTACGCTTACGGGGCATCTTACTATATAGAAATGGCAAAGTCACTAGCGCGTTCTCTACGTCTTCATTCACCAAATGTTCCCCGCGCTATTGTTACTGACAATCAAAATGATAAAGAGTTACTCGAACTTTTTGATTACGTTATAACTATGAAAGAAGAATACGGTTCTAATGTGAGACAAAAGCTTCATGTCTATGATTACTCTCCATTTGAAAATACACTTTATATTGATAGTGATTGCATAGCAGTAAAAGATATTAACTTTATTTTTGATGATTTTAAAGGTAGAAGTTTTAGTGTGCCAGGTAATGTATATCTTAAAGCAGGTGATAAAGATAATTTCGTTGAATTAGATGACATCCTCAAACGATTTAATCTGACAAAATTACCTAAATTTAATGGAGGTATTTATTATTTCGAGAAAAACGATACTGCTAAGGCATTTTTTGAAACAGCGCTAGAATTTTCGAGCGACTGGAAAAAGCTAGGTATTGGTGAATTTCGTGGTGATGGCCCTAATGATGAACGTCTTTTTGGTATAGCGATGATGCTACACAATCAAAGTATGTTTGAAGATTATGGTCAGATGATGCGAACACCTATTGGTCTTCGTGGTTCTTTTGATATAGATGCTATTAAAGGTAAATCTAGTTTTCAAAAATACAATGAGGTGGTGTCTCCTGCTCTTGTACACTTTGCCTGCGTTTGGGGAGAACATCCCGTATATCATCGGGAAGTATCAAGATTAAAAAACCTAAATAAAGGTTCCACTAACGAGATCAAGTCTGATATACTCTCCACAATTAAATATAAGTTTGGCTATCAAATTGCCTTATTAAGGTATATAGCAAAACGTGTACCTAAAAATCCTCAGTATGTTCAAGCTAGAGTGAAAAAACTTTTGAGGCAAGTACCTGAGTTGATTAAAAGTAGATACAAAACTCAGTTAATTCGTAGCAAATAAAATTTGGGAAGACTCGGCATCCCTTTGTACTTACTCTAAATCACTCAAAGGCTGCCCTGGTTACTTTGTGCATAACTTTACTTGCATAGAAAGTGCTGTCTGCGGTTCAGGCAGCACTTAAAAATTTTCATCGAACCTGAGAAGATACAAACCAAAACTTCCCGTCCTTCGCTCGTGGCAGGTATTAAAAATTATATTTTTGTGAAACTCACAAGGATTGTATCTGTAGGTTTATTGTAGAAACTGGGCGGTACAGCCCAAATCCTTGTGTACCACAAAAATTTGTATGCTGTACTTTTATGCAAAATCAACTAGGATTGGTTCTGAAACTGCTTTTACTCTCGGCTTTATTATCAGTATTGATTAAGTATGCAGGGCCTAGCCTATCAATTCCGGCGACAGCAAGCAACGCGCTAATTATAGTATTGTTGCCAATTGTGATTATAGCGATCGCGCTACTGTGGCGATTCCAAGCACAGAAACAAAATTAACTTAAACTATCTACGCAGAAGTTACTAAAATCAGCTAACCTAGCTTAATTACAATAAAATTGCATCTCGCCAACCGTTGGGAGTCAGCCTGTGAACCTCGGTCAATGGATCGGCTTAATCGCCATAGTTCTTTCTTTATACATCCTGTGGCAAATTCGGGAAGTGCTTTTGCTAATGTTTGCCGCAGTTGTATTAGCCACAACCTTAAATCGGCTAGCAAAACGCTTCCAACGCTTTGGAATGAAGCGTGGATTCGCCGTTCTGCTAGCGGTAGCTATCTTTTTAGCAGGTGTCGTGGGTTTTTTCTGGCTAATTGTGCCGCCATTTGCACAACAGTTTCAAGAACTAACATATCAGGTTCCTAAAGGGTTTGGGCGCTTTAATGGTTGGCTTGATGCCCTGAGAACTCGTATCCCTGACGAGTTAGTTCCTTACATTCCAGATATCAATAGCCTCATCCAACAAGCACAGCCCTTCGTCAATCGGGTACTAGGAAACTCTTTCGCCTTTGTATCTGGCTCTTTAGAAGTTGTTCTCAAGATTCTGCTAGTGTTGGTTTTAACAGGAATGATATTAGCCGATCCCGTGGCTTACCGCAAAGTCTTTGTACGGCTTTTCCCCTCATTTTATCGGCGGCGGGTGGAAGGAATTTTAAATAAATGCGAAGTCTCTCTAGAGGGATGGATTACAGGTGCTTTTATTGCCATGTTTGTAGTGGCGCTGATGAGTCTAATTGGCTTATCAGTTTTGGGTATAAAAGCAGCACTAGCTTTAGCAATTTTAGCAGGATTTTTGAATTTAATTCCCAACCTTGGCCCAACGCTGAGTGTAGTGCCAGCAATGGCGATCGCACTGTTGGATGATCCCTGGAAAGTCGTCGCTGTCTTAATTCTATACTTTATTATTCAACAGGTTGAAAGTAATTTCATCACGCCAATTGTGATGGCACAACAAGTTTCGTTGCTGCCAGCTGTAACTTTAATAGCCCAATTATTTTTCGTTACTTTTTTTGGATTCCTCGGATTATTTCTGGCGCTACCTCTAACTGTTGTCGCTAAGATTTGGTTGCAAGAAGTGTTAATTAAAGATGTTTTAGATGAATGGGGAAATAATCATCTAAAAGAAAGGGAACTGGTTATAGTTTCTGAATCTCCCGCAGCAGATGATCATTGGACGGCAGAAAATCCAGATATAAATGAGAATCCCTCAATTGGTGATGATATCTTGAAATAAGATTAAGCCCGTTGGTAGTCAGGACTTTAGCCCTTATTTTCTAAACGCTAAAGTACTGACTAAAAACCCTGAAAACTAGCGTGACAAATTACAATAATAACAATTCAAAATTCAAAAATAAATTATTCTAATGCTTGACCAATTCTTCCTTGATGGTACAAGCCCCTAAATTCATTTATGGATAGATAAGTTTTAAACAATGCAGGGTTCAAGCCTCAGGATAAATCCTGGGGCATTAATTGCGAATTGCGAATTGCGAATTGCGAATTGCGAATTGTGCTGACTTGCCTTTTGTTGCTATCGTGCAGAGATTGGCAGCAAATATTTCGAGATGAATAGACATACATTTAGTGAAAATATAGAGACGTAGTACTGCTACGTCTCTACAAAAGTTCTGGATAACGTATATTTAACTTCTGGAGCGCTCACAAGGAGCAATCAAAATTTCTTTTCCCTACTCCCCTACCAGGAAGCGCTAGCACTGATAAGATGCGAACAATTGCAGAAATTAACGAGAAAATCAGCCGCCAACGTGCGGTAGTGTTGACAACTGAAGAATTAAAAGCACGAGTTGTAGAAATCGGTGTTACTAAAGCTGCTAAAGAAGTTGATGTAGTTACCACTGGCACATTTGAGCCAATGGAATCAAGTGGTGCAATTATCAATTTGGGACATACTGACCCCCCAATAAAAATTCGTCGCTGCTGGTTAGACGGTGTGCCAGCATACTCTGGTTTTGGGGCAGTAGATTTATATGTGGGTGCGAGTTCTGCTGTGGAGACTACAGACGGTGAAGAAGTCAGAGAACGTGGCGGTGGTCATATAATCGAAGATTTAATCGCTGGTAAACCTATACACGTAAAAGCCCAAGGACAAGTAACAGATTGTTATCCCAGAGCAACTTTTGAAACTACTATCACCAGCGAAACAATTAATCAGTTCTATTTATTCAATCCGCGCAATCTTTATCAAAATTTTATTGTTGGTGTAAATGGTGGCGATCGCCCCCTCTTCACCTATCTCGGCCCTTTACAACCGCGTCTGGGGAATGCCGTTTACTCCAACCCAGGTGCTATTTCTCCCCTACTCAACGACCCAGATTTGCAACTCGTTGGTATAGGTACTCGAATTTTTTTAGGCGGTGGTATTGGCTATGTCGCTTGGGAAGGCACTCAGCACTTCCCCTTACAAAAGCGTTTAGCTAATCGGACACCGATTGGGCCTTCCGCCACTTTAGCTTTAATTGGTGATGCCAAGCAAATGGATGCTCATTGGGTGCGGGGTTGTTACTTCAAAAGTTATGGCCCCTCATTGATGTTAGGCGTTGGTGTCCCACTACCAGTATTAAATGAACTGGTAATTGAACACTGTGCCGTCCAAGATCAAGACTTGGTAGCCCCGATAGTGGATTTTTCCATTCCCCGGCGCGTCCGTCCCACCTTTGGTTTGGTGAGTTACGCCCAACTTAAATCTGGGAGGATCACCATTGAGGGCAAAGCAATACGCTCTGCCCCCTTAGCGAGTCTGTTTTTTTCTAGGCAAGTCGCCCTAGAGTTGAAAAAGTGGATCGAAGCAGGTACCTTTACCCTTACAGAACCAGTTTCTCCAATTCCGATGGAGCGATCTTTTCTACCCCAAGACCGTCGGACGGATTTTTGATCGTGCGGAATGGGGAATGGGGAATTGGGAATGGAAAAAATTAGTTGAACCCTAATATTTAATCTAATAATCCCTAATCTCCAATCCCCAATTCCCTAGTCTTGAGTTGGTTTCGGTCGCTTAATGGGTTTAGGAGCAGGTGTTTTTGGTATAGGTTTTGACACCACTGAGGGGTCGCCGCCTGTACTTGTTTTCTTGATGGGACGAGGAGTTTCGCCACTGCGTCTGGGGGGGAATGGTTTTCTACCACCAGCACCACCGCCACCGCCAGCACGAGGGCCACCTTTGAATGGTGGTTTGCGTTTTTTGGGCAAGTCAGCGATCGCCTCAGCTTTTTCTACCACCAAAACATCAGCTTCTCGCTTGGCTTGGAAGTCCCAGAATTTTCCTACTGCTTTGGTGGTCAGCACACCCCTCAATTTCAACTTAAAATACTTAGGTTTATCAGTTGATTTACGAGGAGCCTGTCTAATTTTGACTACCAAGCTTTTAGCATCAAAAGACTGGTATACTACTTCACCACGAACAGAAAAACCACCATCTACAACTTCTGATGAGGGTACTACGGCAATTGTGCTTAGTTCAGAATTTTCGGATAAGCCATCATCGGGTGTCTGTAATTGCAACTCAAAATCTGACTCGTCCTCATCTGTTGAGTTTTTAGCCAGATTTTCTGGCTCCCAAACTCCGACGATTTGGATGTGCAAGGTATCATTTTCTTGTCTTGTACGTGGATACACTACCCACAGATGTTCTTTTTCTAAGTCTAGGTGATTCTTGACTAAGCTCATAATCCGGCCTAGGAGGACGGCATTGAGTTCTACACCATCTGTAGTCAGCAGTGTACCTTGAGTAAATTGTTCGCTGCTAGCATGATAGCGACCCCGGACTAACCCGATCGCACGATATTGCATCGGCTCGCTGGGAGGCGGAATTGGTTGCTGTCGATTGACTAGGTTCCCATTTGAGTCAGTCTCGATGGGGTTAACAGGCGAATTTTCAGGTTTAGAGGAGTGAGCTGCTATATGAACATTAGCGGCTGCCTCTATGTTAGTTTGGCCCTGGTTAGAGGCAGAAGAATTGGAGGATTCAGGCAACGGCATCAGGTCGGAATTCATAAAAACTCCTTGCGGCGGAGACACATCCCATTGTGGGATTTTACAAAGGCAGCTGGAAAGAGCATTTGTGCGACTGATGAAAATATATTGGCTTTTCACAAAGTCACACTAGGGTGCTCTAGACAATCCTAAAGGCGCTAAATTTAGTGTATAAACACTAAATGTCTAATTTAGCGGCTTTACACTAGTTTCGGAAGCATATCATAGCTACAATTCTGACGGCTCCTCCTAAAGTCATCACTTACTTTAGCAGTGTGGATAGTTAATTGTTATAAAATTCACAGGCAATTGGCGGTATTCCGCAAAGTTTTGGAAATTTTTAACTTTACGATTTGTGTAAATGATAATGTCATTAAAATTCAGGAGAAAGACAAAACTGTGTCTCAAACACGCAATCGCTGGATAGTTCAAGTCATCTTGGCGCTGGCAATTCTTGCTTTTGTGGGTGTTTCGGTGATTCCCATCATTGGAGCATTTAATGATACGCCACCCTCAAATCAGAATACTGCTAGCACCAGAGGCAGTTTGACTTCCGCTGACCAAAAATCAAAGCTGGAAGACGAAGTACGGGGTTATGAACAGGTTTTGCAACGGGAACCAGAAAATCAGACTGCGCTTAAGGGACTATTACAGGCGCGGCTGCAACTACTGAGTCAAAAAGAAAAAAGTGAGGTTAAACCAGCTGATATCCAAGTTGTGATTGAACCTCTAGAAAAGCTAGCCAAACTGAATCCTGAACAATCAGAATATTCAGTGCTACTAGCTCAAGCCAAACAGCAAATTGGCGATCGCGAAGGAGCCGCTCAAGCTTATCGCTCGATTTTGTCTACAAAACCAGGCGATTTGAAGGCTTTGCAAGGAATGGTGGCTCTGTTGATTAGTCAGCAACGCCCGGAAGCAGCCATTGGTTTGTTGCAAGAAACCCTTTCTAATGCAGCCCAAGCAAATACAATTCAGCCTGGAAGTGTCGATACAGTAGCCGTGCAGGTACTATTAGGTTCTGTTCACGCTTCCCAGAAACGCTACGCTCAAGCTAGCTCTGTATATGACGAGGCAATTAAGAAAGATCCCAAGGATTTTCGCCCGGTTGTGGCAAAAGCCATGCTCCTAAAACAACAGGGCAAAGATGCAGATGCAAAACCTTTGTTTGATAGTGCCGCAGCTTTAGCACCTGCTCAGTACAGAGACGAAATTAATAAGGCAGCAACAGTTTCTCCTATTCCTAGTCCTGCTGCATCTTCCTCGCCTTCACTCGAAAGTAAGCCTAAATGATGGGGATTGGTTATTATTTTTCTCTCCCTGCTCCCAATACGGTTTGGATAAGCAGGGGAGGCAGGGGAGGAAACAGAGTTATTTATTATTAAACAATTTCTCTTCCCCTGCTTCTCTTCTCCCCCTGCTCCCCCCGCTCGCCTCAACAGATAACTTTGTTAACAGAACCATATTGCCCCTGCCCCTCACGCTCCCTCAACGGCAGCAACGACGCCAAAGACTAAAAACAGGCATCCGCCAATAAAGGTGAGTTGACGTTCAGAAATGCGTCCAGCAATCATTTTGCCGCCGATAACTGCGATCGCAGCACATAAGGCGTGTCCTAAAATTGCACCTATTGTCACTCCAATGGGATTATTACCTGCTGCTAGGGCAATGGTGGCAATTTGGGTGCGATCGCCCCACTCTGCCATAAATGTCAACACAAAGGCTTCTATGACAATTGCCAACCCAGTCTTTTGTTTTGGCAATTGCAAATCGGCTTGTTTTACCGCAGCTTCCGCTTCTTGTACAACTTCTGTATCACAAGCAGCGCTAGACATCTTACTAGCGTCATACAACAGCTTAATACCAAGGCAATAAATAAAGCTATTTCAGCGTAATGAATAAAAACTTTTGGTAAAAAAGATACCGCTTGTCCAAATATCACCGAAAGGATTGTCATCGCCGCCAAAGCAGCTGTCACACCTATAAATACCAGCCGCCGTGGGTGGTGCATTGCCAAAATCACAGCAATAAAAAATGTTTTATCGCCTAGTTCTGAAACTGTAATTAATAATAAACCTGCGGTAAAAGCTGTTAACACTCTCTCAAGCTCCTGAAGAATCGTTTACCGATGTGAAGCTTGATGAGAGCCAAAAGACCTCACCAAGTTTACACTTTTCGGTGTGAACTTAGTGAAGGTCTCGCTTTCAAATATTGATTATTTGCCACCTGAACCAGGGCTTTATCGCCCAGTATGTTGATTCAGATGTACTGGCTTTCAACTTTTTTTTGCCAGCAGCTACTCCCCTTCTACGCGCTCATAATTATACATAGTTTCCATGTACTAAGTCAAGGGATCAGGGAATAAAGAGGTATAACTGTAGAGTTAAACGGCGCATACAGATCGATTCAGCGCTTACTGAGTTGACACTCCCCGCGATAAATCGACGGGGATTCTTGGTTCAACGAAACCACTTAATCTAGAGTCCTTGCGTCATCTAGACCAGAGGTGGGATTCTCCCCAAGCGTTAACTTTCCGAGTGCCCCTCGGTAGTTGCATCGCTGCAAGTCCTGTTTTACTTGAAACAATTTGTTCCAAAATTCTGAGTCGTCTAGCCCCTATGAACCTTTTACCTACTGCTAGGAGGAAGCTAGAACAATGCAGTAGAACCGCATAGATGAGGCAGTGCGGTCTTGGGGTTTCCCCAAGTAGAGCAACTGCCGTTCAATTATCAAGGTTCAGTGCCTTGTCTTTTGACAGCTAGGTTTTTTAAGTGGTTGATTACCTTTCCACTATCATTAGTTCATTAGTATAGTGTATTGGTAGACTAATTAATTGAAAGCCGTCGTAGAACGACGTAGCTCTAAGAGAACTCCACAGAATAATTGATCCTATGATAAGAGAAAGATAAATTCAGTGTGCAGTCTAGCTCATGTATCCAAAATCTATCATTCAACTCACCGCGCACCTAAAATCTCTGTACATCAAAACAGCGAAAAAACTCAAGGGAAGTGACCGAAGACAATTCATGGCAGAAGTAGTCAAAGGTTTGGGAATAGGTGGACAAACTGTGGCGGAAAGGGAGTTGGGATGGAATAGGCGCACTATCCGTAAAGGGATGCAGGAGTTAGAGAGTGGTCAGCCTTTTATTGATGGTTTCAGGCGTAGTGGACGCAAGCGGGCTGAAGCAAAATTATCAAACTTGTTGAGGGATATAAAATCGTTAGTAGACCCACAAAGTCAAACTGACCCCAGTTTTAAAAGTATACGTTTGTATACACGCATGACGGCAAGCGAAGTCCGTCGTCAACTAATTGAACAATTTGGTTACACAGAGGAAGAACTACCTTCATCAGAAACAATTCGACGAAAATTGAATGATTTAGGCTATACCTTAAAAAGAGTTCTGAAAACCAAGCCTATCAAGAAAATTCCCGAAACAGAAGCGATTTTTGAACAAGTTGAACAAATTAATAGTGAAGCTGACAATGACCCTCATACTCTGCGAATTTCCATTGATGCTAAGGTAGCAGTTAAGATTGGAGAATTTGACCGTGGGGGTAAAAATTGAATGCCAACCATCTCAGTAGACCACGACTTCCCGACGGAGATAACTCTGATTCCCTACGGCATTTTTATACCTGAATACAACGAGTTATTTTTATTCTTTGTTTCTTCCAAATTAACCGCTGATTGTATTGTTGATTTGCTTGAAAGCTGGTGGCAAACTGTCAAACACAGATTTGCTCATATTCAAAAACTGGTGATTAATCAGGATAATGGACCTGAAAATAATTCTCGCCGCACTCAATTTATGAAGCGGATTGTAGATTTTGGTACATCATCTCAACTGACGTTACAACTTGCTTATTATCCGCCTTATCATAGCAAATATAACCCGATAGAACGTTGTTTTGGCTGGTTAGAACAGCATTGGAATGGTAGTTTACTTGACACTGTTGAGACTGTACTGAATTTCGCCCAAACTCTCACATTTAAGGGTAAAAATCCGGTGGTCACATTGGTAGAAACAGTTTATTCTACAGGAGTTAAACTTACTACCTCCGCTATGGCAGAAATTGAAACACAGATTCACCGCCTCCCCAATCTCAGAAAATGGTTTGTAGAAATTTTTGCTAAACCCACATAGCTATTGGATCATTTTTTTTGTGGAGTTCTCTAAACCCAATTTTTCGGTAAAAACTCATCATCTGTGACTTCTGCTAGCTGGTATGGACAGTTCAGAGGAAAGGATTCCATTGACAAGCCAGTTTCAGCTTTTGCTTGCTTAACTGCTTGTGCATAACACTCAGCAAAAACTATTTCAAGATAAGATTTGAGACTAGGTGAATCATCTAGAGCTTCTTTGACACGTCTACGATGTTCAATGATGCTTCTTTCCCAGCTACCACTTCTTTTGTCGGGCTGAAATTGCCATTTGAGCAAATGCATCAGAATTACAATCAGATTACTCTTGAGACTCCGGCGCTCACTCCTTCCCATATCGGCAATTTCTTCAATTAGGTTCTCCCACTCAACGTTTGCGTAATCCTGACTTTGCAACTTTTCTACAGTCGTTTCTATCCATTGCAAGTAATCAGTCTCATATAGGGTTTGGGAATGCGCCTTTAGGGAAGACATGGCAGTTTCCATCGGAAATGGTTAGATAATTTTTCGATATCTTTACAATTAACATCGGTGCGTTAAAAAAGTGTAACGCACCTTACGGATTCTAAGAATTGGGAGATATTAGTTTTGTCATACGTTGGCTACCAAGATTTGTTTGCCGTTAACAAGTTCTTCAAAGTCAAACGAACCATCAATACGAGGTAGTTTAGGTGGTTTGCCAAAACCTTTTCCACCACTGCGTTTTACCTTTGCCATCACTCACCTGACTTTTAGAGGTCATTTATCAAGTAAAAATCAAATTATTGCATCCTATCCCATCACGCAAGTCCAACTAACTTGGCGCTTAGTTCCCACATTCGCTTGGATTTTTCGTCATCACGGGCTTGAGGAGAGACTTTTTGAACGAAGGATTTGCCATCTTTCTTCTGGCGATTTCCCCAACTCCAGTAGACACCGGATTGATTATATTCAGGATCGGCAACTACCGCAGCAACCCTTTCTCCCGCCAACTCCTGAGACACATATCCCCCAGTGATGTACTTTTGGAATAATGGGAAGATTTTCTGAAACAAGGGATAGTGGTTTCTAAATAGCGGTGTTTCTGCAACACATCCCGGATAGAGAGAATTGAAGACGATACCGGTTGACTCGTGATAACGATCATGCAGTTCCCGCATAGTCAGCACATTACAAACCTTACTGTCTTTGTAAGCTTTGACTGGTTCAAATTTCTTGCCATCAATCATCGAGATTGGCTCTTTAAACCCTTCTGCAAAGCCTTGCAAATCACCTAAGTCGGGACGCGGTGGAATCTTCCCACCCAGTTCGTCTGGATTGTGAGTCACAGTTCCTAAAATGACAAGCCTTGGTTCTAAAGATGATTTCTTCAGATCCTCTAGCATCAGGTTGCACAATAGAAAATGACCAAGATGATTTGTGGCAACGCTTAACTCGTAGCCTTCTGGACTGCGTAACGGCTCCTTTATTAAGGGCATATAAATTGCGGCATTGCACACCAAAGCGTCTAAAGACCTTCCAGTTGCTCGGAAGTTATTCACAAACTGTCGAACGCTATCTAAAGAGGCAAGGTCAATATGTATGCTGGTATAACTGTTGTAGGGGATTTCCACACTTTGAGCAGCTTTTTGTGCCTTAGCTAAATCTCGACAGGCCAATACCACATACCATCCTCTTTGAGCAAGAGCTTTTGCCGCATACAAACCCACCCCTGAAGAAGTACCCGTAATTACAACCGTTGGCTTATGATGTTGTTCCATTATCTTCGCTTTTTATTGACTGTCTCTAGGATCTCACACCAGTGAACCATTATTGTCGCCAGCTTTTTCAAGGTTGTATTACATTATTTTTTAGGTATTTAGACCACACTGAAATGGAGAGTAGAGAATAAGAAGTAGGGAGTGGCGTAGTTGAATTACTTGAAAGGCACTGTAAGCGGAACTAACCTCGTACTCTAAGTAAGAGAGAATAATCTTTAAGAAAAAATATATAATTATTTATGAGCTATTATTAGGTGTTGATTGTATCAATACAATCTTTACTTTTTTGTTTTTAAGTATTTTTTCAGATATATTATACTACTAAGCTGAAAAGTAAACTTGCTAGCTGTTTAACTATTTATACACCGTGGATGAGCTTCTGGAATCTGTTAAAAAAATCCTACAAGACAAGCCTCTCGGTTCTATTCAGTTGTTTGTGCTTAATCAATCCTGGTTAGGCAAAACTTACAGTGAAATGGCAGAGGAATCTGGCTACGGCAACAATTACATCAAGGAAATCGGCTCTGAGTTGTGGCAAGACCTTTCTGTCGCGCTTGGAAGAAGAGTAACGAAAAAAAATCTACACTTAGCTTTGAAGAAACACCTGCAATCTGAGATTGGTGTTCAGGAGAATTTTCTCGAACCAAAGTTAGGCGAAGAATCTAGCTTAGAAATAGTTTCTCCAGACTTATTTTCAGCAAGTAATATAGAATTTCCTAGCGGCCCCGTAGCACTTGGTTCTCCTCTTTATATCAACCGCCCTCCCCTAGAAGAACTTGTTTGTCACGAGCTTTTATACCCTGGTGCTTTAATCCGAATCAAAGCACCTAGAAAGATGGGAAAAAGTTCCCTGCTCAATCGGATGATTGCTTATGCTAAAGAGCAAGATTATAAAATTGTCTATTTGGATTTTCAAGAAGCTGATCAAGACGTTTTTGCTTGCCTGGATAAATTTTTGCGTTGGTTTTCTGTGAATGTCAGCAGACAGTTAAATCTCCTTCCCTGTTTAGATGATTTTTGGGATACGGAAATGGGCAGCAAGGTAAGCTGCAAAATCTATTTTGAAGCATATCTGCTGCAACATATTGAGCAAAGTCCTGTGGTTTTGGCTTTAAATGAAGTCCATCGAATTTTTGAACATCCTAATATTGCCCAAGACTTTCTGCCAATGTTGCGATTTTGGCATGAACAAGCAAAACAAGATCCAATCTGGCAAAAGTTGCGGATGGTAGTAGTTCACACAACAGATATTTATATTCCGCTTCAGCTTAACCAATCGCCTTTCAATGTTGGGATAACAATTACACTGCCACCATTTACCCTCAAGCAGTTACAAAATTCAGCTTTACGCTACGGACTCGATTGTGCAGCAGATTCGGAAGGGGCAAAACGCCTTGCACCTCTACACGCAATGGTAGGAGGACATCCCTATCTAGTTAACCTTGCATTTTATCATCTATGTCAGGGGGAAATGACGTTGGAGTTATTACTAGAAACTGCATCTACACCGGTAGGAATTTACGGCCAGCATTTACGAGAATTGTTGACTCTACTGCAAAAAGAACCAGAATTAATGTTAGCTATGCAACAGGTAATTGCAACAGATAAAAAAGTGGAGTTAGACGCGATCGCTGCTTACAAACTAGAAAGTATGGGGTTGGTTCAACTTAACGGCAATCAAGCTAGTGCCATGTGTGAATTATATCGTCTTTATTTTACTCAACAGTTGGGAATGCAAAATGCTAATCCTCCTAGCATTTTTTAAATTAGTTTCGAGGGTTCGTAGTAAGCACTTTATTGCTTATAATTTAATGATTATAAAATCAAGACTAAAGTCTTTACTACAAACTTGCTTACCCATCAATATTATAATTATATGAAATTTTTTAATTGTTCCAGCAAGAGTTTGTTGATTTAGATGTAAAACGTAAAATAAATTTAAAATTAAATGAAAAATTATCGATACCAAGTTGGCGGTACACTCACCAGTGATGCTCCTAGCTATGTTGAGCGTAAAGCAGATGTGGAACTTTACGAAGCCTTGAAGCAGGGGGAATTTTGCTACATTCTGAGCAGTAGGCAAATGGGCAAATCCTCACTTTTGGTAAAAACGAAACATCGCTTCCAACAAGAGGGCTTCAGATGTGCCACCGTTGATATGACTAATATTGGTTGTGAAAATATAACTCCAGAGCAGTGGTACAAAGGAGTTGTAGGAGACTTGTGGTTGAGTTTTAAACTCTTAGGAAAAGTCAACTTGAAAACTTGGTGGCAAGAACAAAATGACATTTCTTTGGTTCAAAAATTCAGTCGGTTTATTTCGGAAATTTTGTTAGTTCAGTTTCCTAACGAAAGATTATTTATTTTCATTGATGAAATTGATAGTATTCTCAGCCTCGATTTCTCTGTTGATGACTTTTTTAACTTAATTCGTTTTTGTTATAACCAACGAGCAATTGATCCAGAGTATAATCGGATTACCTTTGCAATTTTTGGCGTTGCAACACCTTCAGACTTAATTTTATATCGGAATCACACTACTTCGTTTAATCTTGGTAAAGCCATACAAGTAAATGGTTTTACATTTGAAGAAGCTCAACCACTATCTTTGGGATTAGATATTAAAGACAATCATCCCCAAAAACTTTTGAAAGAAATATTAGCTTGGACAGAAGGGCAACCATTTCTTACTCAAAAGCTGTGCCGACTGCTTGTAAATTTATCTCAAGATGATATGGCTAGAAAGCTCAAAATTCCCCCTGGTACAGAAGAATTTTGGATAGAAAATGTAGTGCGATCGCACATCATCGATAAGTGGGAATCACAAGATGAACCAGAGCATTTACGGACAGTTCGCGATCGCCTCCTCAGAAATGAAGAAATTGCCGCTAGATTGCTAGGAATTTATCAACAAATTCTCCAAGGAATAAAAGTATCAGCCGACGATAGCAGAGAACAGGTAGAACTGTTGCTTTCTGGTTTAGTAATCAAAAAGCAAGGTTTTCTCAAAATAAAAAACCGAATTTATCAAGAAGTTTTCAATTTAGAATGGGTTAGAAAAAAACTAGCTTACTTGCGCCCCTACTACGAAACCTTCAATGCATGGGTAGCCTCAAAGGAAAAGGATGAGTCTCGCTTATTGCGCGGACAAGCCTTGATTGATGCCCAAAGTTGGGCAAATGGTAAAAGCTTGAGTAACTTAGATTATCGATTTTTAGCTGCTAGTGAAGAATTAGATCGGCGAGAAGTGCAGCAGGCATTAGAGGCTGAACGTGCTAAAGAAGTCGAAGCACGATTAGCAGAACAACAAAAAAGGCTGGCTCAACAAAAGAAAAATGCCACAATAGTGACACTTTTACTCGTGGGCATGACAATCAAGTTGGTGATTTCTTTAGTGTGGGGAGTGTCACTTTTACGAAAGATTGATGCTTTAGAATCACAGTTAAAATGTACCCAGATAGGACATCAAAACAAAGAGATAACTGCAAATTCTCGGTTAGATGGATGCTAAAGTTAATTTTAGATTATAAATCTGCTTGTTACTAAAAAGCTTAGTGAAAAAACGCGGTTATTCTGAAAGCTGCCGATCGTGTGAGTTAAAATCCTGGTATCTTCAATAACTATCTACGCAGAACGCCCCCGAAAAAGCGATCGCATCATGTATCATCGTTAATTTAGTGAGATAATTTAACATAAGTTTGACGAAGCTTAAAAGCGACGAGGGTAAAACTTGTAAGCTTATATATTATTAGTTACGTTATCAACACAAATAATTAAGACGATGAAGCAATTGAGTAACCTAGATAGAATTTTAGATGCAGCAATGGAGCTGCCTTTAGAGCAGCAAGAAATGCTGGTTCAAATTCTCAAAAACCGAATTATTGAAAGTCGGCGAGATGAAATTGCCTCAGATGCAGCAGCTTCCATTGCTGAATTTCAAGCAGGTAAGCTCAAAGTCCAGACTGCTGCCGAAGCAATTCAAGAATTACGGGAAACCCAAATGCAGCCGATGATGTGAGTTAAAATCCTGATATCTTTGATAACTACTCACGCAGACAGCCTCCGAAAAAGCGATCGCTATGCTTCAGTATCCCCATCTCGAACAATCGCTAAAATATCACTTCGGTTATGACCAATTCCGCCCCGGACAACGGCAAATTATCGAAGATGCGCTGCAAAATCGAGATTTAATGGTTGTGATGCCAACTGGTGGGGGGAAATCTCTGTGTTTTCAGCTACCAGCGTTGTTAAAAAATGGACTAACGGTGGTGGTGTCGCCGTTAATTGCTTTGATGCAAGACCAAGTGGAAGCACTGCGAAATAATAATATTAACGCCACATTTCTCAATAGCAGCTTAAATGCTTACAAGGTGCGATCGCGAGAAGAAGCCATCCTCAGTGGTAAAGTAAAATTGCTCTACGTCGCCCCTGAACGTCTCCTGAGTGAAAGATTTCTCCCGTTTCTCGATTTAGTTAAAGAAAAAATTGGTATTTCTAGCTTTGCTATTGATGAAGCGCACTGCGTTTCGGAATGGGGACACGATTTTCGTCCAGAATATCGCCAGTTGAAATCTCTCAGGAAACGCTATCCTGATGTCCCTACCGTCGCCCTTACCGCCACAGCAACCGATCGCGTGCGTGCTGATATTATTCAACAATTAGGGCTAAAGCAACCAAGCATTCATCTTGCCAGCTTTAATCGTGAAAATCTTTATTACGAAGTCCGTCCGAAAACGAAATATGCTTACGCTGAATTGTTAGAACTAATTCGAGAAACTGAAGGTTCGACAATTATTTATTCTTTAACTCGTAAAAAAGTTGATGAACTCACTTTTAAACTGCAAAATGATAAAGTTGGTGTTCTGCCTTATCACGCCGGATTAACTGATGAAGAACGTAGTAGTAATCAAACACGATTTATTCGAGATGATGTCCGGGTGATGGTGGCAACAGTTGCCTTTGGGATGGGAATTAATAAACCCGATGTGCGGCTGGTAGTTCACTTTGATATGCCTAGAAATATAGAAAGTTATTATCAAGAATCGGGTAGAGCCGGGAGAGATGGAGAACCATCTCGATGTACAATATTTTTCAGTTTTGGTGATGTTAAAACAATTGAATGGAGTATCGATCAAAAAACTGATCCTCAAGAACAGTTAATTGCTAAACAACAATTGCGGCAGATGATCGATTACGCTGAAGGCACTGATTGTCGGCGAACGATTCAACTGGGTTATTTTGGCGAAAGGTTTCCTGGAAATTGCGGTAACTGTGACAATTGTCGTCATCCTAAACCCATGCAAGATTGGACAATTGAAGCCATGAAGTTTTTATCTTGTGTGGCGCGTTGCAAAGAAAGATTTGGGATGGTACACATAATTGATGTGTTGCGGGGGGCAAAAAAAGACAAAATTATCCAGTACGAACACGATAAACTTTCTACCTATGGTATTGGTAAAGATAGAACTGTAGATGAATGGCGAATGTTGGGGCGATCGCTTTTACATCAAGGGTTAATAGAACAAACTAGCGATGGTTACTCAGTTTTAAAACTAAATGCCCACAGTTGGGAAGTAATGCGAAAACAACGTACAGTTTCGCTAGCTGTAACCACAGTCCAAAAGATTACCTGGGAACCGGAGAATGAAAAGGCAGAAGTTGCAGAAATATTATTACAGAAGTTGCGATCGCTACGCAAACAATTAGCTGATGAGCAATCTGTACCACCTTACGTCATCTTCCACGATTCCACTTTAAAATTGATGGTACAGGTGCAACCCCAAAACTTAGCTGAATTTGCCAAACTTTCTGGTGTAGGTAGTCACAAACTCGCTCAATATGGTGAAAAGTTTATTACAGAAATTCGCGCCTACCGCCAAGAAAAAGGTTTGCAAAATAAATCTGTTACTTCGGTATCTTCTGCTAAGTCATCTTCTTCTTACACCGAATTACAGACATTACAATTACATCAACAAGGTTTAAATATCGCTCAAATTGCCCAAAAACGCAACCTTAGCCCAGCAACAGTTAGCAGTCATTTAGAAAAACTAATTGAAAAAAATCAGCCAGTTGATTTAAATCAATTAGTACCTTTAGAACATCAACAAAAAATTTGGCAAGTTTTAGAAGTACTCGGTGATATTTCCCTGACTCCCATTAAAGAACAACTAGGCGAAAGCTACACTTTTGATGAAATTCGCTTAGTGCGGTGTAAGTGGCGGCGCGAAAATCGCAAATGATAATTGAAGAAGAATACAGAATACAGAATCAATTAGTATGATTCATAAATTCTGTTTTATTAAAATGCAAAAGCCAGATTAAAGGAGTTAGGCGATGAGTCAGATGCTTAATACAGGAGTACGTTGGACAACTCAGGATGTGGAATTATTACCAGAAAATGAAGGGACGCGCTACGAGATAGTTGATGGAGAATTATTTATGACCAGGGCACCTCACTTTAAACATCAGCAAACTTGTGGCAAGATTTTTCGACAACTTGATATTTGGTCAGATTCTACTGGTTTAGGAGAAGCTGTAATTAACCCTGGCGTTTTGTTTTCAGAATCAGATAATGTGATTCCTGATGTAGTTTGGGCTACTAAAGAAACCTTGGGGCTAACATTGGATGAAGCGGGACATTTAACTGGCGCACCAGATTTAGTAGTCGAAGTCTTGTCTGCTAGCAACGAAGACCTAAGACGAGATAAGGAAGCTAAACTTAAACTTTATTCTTCCAGAGGAGTAAAAGAATATTGGATTGCTGATTGGCGATCGCGTAAACTAGAGGTCTATCGGCGCGAACAAAGTCAACTTAAATTGGTAGCAACTTTATTTAGTAGTGATAATCTAATTTCTCCACTATTGCCTAGTTTTAACTGTACTGTAGACCAGTTTTTTCCTGTATAAATTTTAGGTTAAATGGAAAAACAAATCTCAACTAACGCATTAACTAAAGTCCAGGTACTGATTATGGCGACCGCAGCTGGTGTCTGTGTTGCTAACATCTGCAATTACCATTTAAGTAAAAAGCTCAACAATGGTTCAACTTATTCAAGGAAAAGATATCACCCTAGCCCAACTCATCGATGAATTTGGTCTACACTTTGCAGACGACGAACTTTTTTTTTCAGAGTGGCAGCAAGATTTACCTGAGTTGAGTGATTTAGAAAAGCAATCTCTCAACGAAGTCAAGACAGAATATTTGCATCTCTCGAAATATCCTATTTTAGAACCTGTAGTCAAAATGGTAGTGCTATCTCCACTATTGCGCCTAGCAGGTTTTTATCAACCGCCTTTCTACATGTCCTCAGAACAAGAGGTCAGAATTTCTTCTGAAGACGAAGGCATGATTATCAGAGGACGTATTGACATCTTGGTGTTCCATCCTCCACTTTGGGTTCTCGTTATTGAAGCAAAACGAGCAGATTACTCGTTAGTGCCAGCAATTCCCCAGGCATTGGCTTATATGTTGGCAGATGCAACTTCGGCAAAACCTGTTTTTGGGTTTGTCACCAATGGTAATGAATTTAGATTTATCAAACTGCTAAAAACTGAAACTCCACAATACGCTCTATCTGATTTGTTTGCTTTAGATAGTCGTGATGATATATATATTGTCTTGAAAGTGTTAAAACACTTAGCTCATTTAATTCGCAATTCGTAATCTTGTAGGGTGTTTTATGCCATTGGCTAACGCACTATACCAAAACCAAACTAGCTTGGACTTCATAATTTTTAATTTTTAATTTTTAATTGTTTATGCCCCAGTATCAATATCAAGTCGGTGGTAGTCTTCCTCAAAATGCGCCAACTTATGTTAGACGGCAAGCTGACCATGATCTCTATGAAGGCTTGAAGGCTGGGAATTTTTGTTATGTACTCAATTCTCGCCAGATGGGGAAATCTAGCTTGCGGGTGCAGGTAATGCAGCAGTTGCAAACGGGAGCATCCCAAATGTGTAAAAACATATTTTGTCATTGCGAGCGTAATGAAATGAAGCGAAGCAATCGCAGCCGCTAGACTTTGCGATTGCTTCATTCCGCTTCGCTCCATTCGCAATGACTAGTTCTAATTGGTAAATTTGCAAAATTGGGATGCTCCCGTTGCAAACTGAGGGATTTGCTTGTGCTGCTGTTGATATTACAGCTATTGGTACGGCGGATATTACGCCAGAACAGTGGTATGCCGGGGTGATTGATACTCTGGTGGGAAGTTTTAATATTTATACAACTTTTGATTTAGATACTTGGTGGACTGATAACGCTTTGCTTTCACCAGTGCAGCACTTGAGCAAGTTTATTGAAACGATTTTACTAAAAAGAATTACTGAAAAGATTGTTATTTCTATTGATGAAATTGACAGCATTCTGAGTCTTTCATTTAACTTAGATGACTTTTTTGCAGTTATCCGCGATTGCTACAACCGACGAGCAGACCATCCTGAATATAACCGCCTCACCTTTGCTTTGATTGGCGTATCTACACCTTCAGATTTGATTCAAGACAAACGCCGGACTGTCTAAGTGAACAATTTATTGTTGAAGAGTTAGAATCTCTATAAATAATCAAAGTAGATGATGAAATAAATATGAGTGGACTATTAGAAGCTGTAGACAAAATTAGAGTCAGACCTGGAGTTTAAATATAGGGGCAGGGCGTAGGCGTAGCCCGTCGTAGACATCGCTTGGTAATGAAAAGGTGCAATTCAAGTTCTGATCTCGGTGTTTCAAGTTCCAAACACCAATGACCGAGTAAAAAGGTCGAAGTTCCGAGTTCTGAACACCAACGGCCGAGCAAAAAGGTCGAACTTCCGAGTTCCAAACAAGAATGGCCGAGTAAAAAGGTCGAACTTCCGAGTTCCAAACAAGAATGGTCGAGTAAAAAGGTCGAAGTTCCGAGTTCTGAACACCAACGTCCGAGTAAAAAGGTCGAAGTTCCAAGTTAAACCTCCGGTTCGACTCCCAGCGCTTTTAACTGGGCTGCTAATCTCTCTGCACGCTGGCGTTCTTTTGCTGCTAACTCCAAACCCCACAGTAATAATTCGCCGTTGTCATCCCACCAACGTAACCAATAACCTGTGCGATTTTCTCGGCTTCCTTGCCATACGCCTAAAAACAAGTTCATTTCGGCAATACAGTGACGATTATTTGCATCTGGTGTTTGCAGTTGATAATTTCCTAAATCATCTCGCCGATAAACTTCTAAGACTCCGCCATCTGGTTCAAAAATGGCATAGTTCGGCACTTGTAAAATCTGCTCATAATAAAACCATTTACCAGGGGGATAGGTCGGTTTACTAGAATACTCTCCACCTTCTGTATCTGAGAGAAATTCCATCACAATTACGGGAATATCACCTTGGAGCCGTGGCGTATAACTGCGCTTCACTTCTTCTCGTGAGACTCGAATCGATGATACATATCCCCAATCTGGTGCTTTAACCACAAATCGATTATTTAAGGTGGCGCAGATACCGTAGTTAGTGATGGTTAAAGCATCGGCAGGTAATCTGCTGGCAAGTTCTAAGCTTTCTGTTAAAGCAGCAGCCAAGAGTGGCTGATTAATGTTATCCACTGGTTCGTCGTCTAAAACAAAATCATCAGGTAACTTTTCCCAGGTGACATTATGAGTGGCTGCATTGGCTAGCATAATCAGAATATCTCAAGTACAAATTCAATTTCTAATGACCCGATTAAAAAATTGCATACCGCGTTACTCCTGAGCAAGGGTTCGCACTTCTTCCACTGACAATCCCAAAGCTTGGGCAATCTGTTCGATGCTCAAATTCATTTGCAATAATCGGGGTATGGCATCTCTTCTGGCTTGTTCTGCAAGTTCCGCCCGTTGTCGTTCTTGTTCGACGTTGCGAGAAATTTCTGTGTAAGTTAAAAACCGTTCTCCATCAGGGCGATATAGTTGGAGAGTCTCTGTTGATAAAGCAAAGCGAATTTTTAAACGGGGACTCACCCAATCTGCCATTTGGGGGATGACATCTAAACCATCTTCGCTACGCAACCATCCACGCAAATTATTTCGCTCAGGATCGTAAATGTAGTACTCTTCCACGCCATAGCGATCGTAGAAAAGTAATTTCTTATCCATTTCAGTTTGGGTGTTGCTCGGAGAAAGAATTTCAAACACCACTTGTGGTGCAATTCCCTCCTCTTTCCATTGTTGATAACAAAGGCGATGTCTACGACGGGCTACGCCTACGCCCTTTGGTCTACCCAATACCACCAGCACATCTGGGGCATTAACAATTTTGTTACGTCCCTCTACTGGATACCAAAATAAATCCCCGGCGACAAATACATTTGGATCGTCGGCAAATAGCCAATCTAAATTCTGCTTAATTTCTACAATCCAGCCAAACTGTATGGTATTGTTAGCAACTGGTTGTCCGTCACTATCTGGGTAGATGACCTCTGGCTGGGTCGGCGGTTGGATTTGCGATACCATAGCTTCGCCCTCAGAAGGATATTTAATCGGGATGCTTCCAAATTAGCAGACTCTTAAGTATGTCTGCGGCATGAATCTGGAACGATAACTCAATATAACAGTACTATTGTTCTACAATAAACCGATTAAAGATAGTATTATTAAGGACTGTTTCATAAGAAACTCCTTCTTCGCCGCCCAATATGTCAGACAAACAGCTAGCAGCATCCTTGAATGGACATCTTCCCAACCCCAGCCACAACAGCCAGAATACCATTCGGATTCGGGGTGCTAGGCAGCATAATCTGAAAAATATTGACTTGGAATTGCCACGCGATCGCCTAATCGTATTTACTGGCGTTTCTGGTTCTGGTAAGTCTTCCCTAGCCTTTGATACGATTTTCGCTGAAGGGCAACGTCGCTATGTGGAATCTCTCAGCGCCTACGCACGGCAATTTTTAGGACAACTGGATAAGCCGGATGTAGAAGCCATTGAAGGCTTAAGTCCAGCAATTTCCATTGACCAAAAGTCAACGTCTCATAACCCCCGTTCCACTGTCGGTACGGTGACGGAGATTTACGACTATTTGCGGCTGTTGTTTGGTCGGGCTGGCGAACCCCATTGTCCGATATGCGATCGCTGTATTGCACCCCAGACAATCGATGAGATGTGCGATCGCATCATGGAATTACCAGATCGCACGCGCTTCCAAATTCTTGCACCCGTTGTCCGGGGGAAAAAAGGCACACACCGTAAGCTTTTGTCAAGTCTGGCATCCCAAGGTTTTGTCCGCGTGCGAATCAATGGCGAGATCCGTGAACTGTCAGATTCCATTGAATTGGATAAAAATTTTACTCACACCATCGAAGTGGTAATTGACCGCTTAGTGAAAAAGGCTGATATCCAAGAGCGTTTGGTTGATTCCCTGTCTACGTGTCTCAAGCAATCGGGTGGGATTGCAGCCATTCTGGTGAGTCTGCTTGGTGATAACGGACAAGAAAAAGAAGAAGAATTAGTATTTTCGGAAAATTTTGCCTGTCCAGAACATGGCGCGGTAATGGAGGAATTATCACCGCGATTGTTCTCCTTTAACTCGCCTTATGGTGCTTGTCCGCACTGTCACGGCATCGGGACTTTAAGAAGATTTGCGCCAGACTTGATAGTACCCGACTGGGAAGCGCCAGTTTATGCTGCGATCGCGCCTTGGTCAGAAAAAGATAATTCTTATTATCTGGAATTACTTTATAGTGTCGGACAGATTTATGGGTTTGAGTTACAGACAAATTGGAGCAAGCTGACAGAAGAACAGCAGCAAATTATTTTGTTTGGCGAGAAAGACGAACGAGCCGCAGAAGCACAAAGAAAGCAGAGTTTTAAAGGTGCTATTCCAATTTTGCAACGGCAATATGAGGGTGGTTCTGAACTAATTAAGCAAAAATTAGAGCAGTATTTAATCGATCAACCGTGTGAAGTTTGTAAGGGAAAACGGTTAAAACCGGAAGCCTTGGCGGTGAAGTTGGGACAATATGGAATTTTAGAATTGACTACCGTATCAATTCGGGATTGTCGGGAGAGAATTGAGCAATTTAAGTTGAGCGATCGCCAGTTACAAATTGCTGATTTAGTCCTGAGAGAAATCAAAGCTAGATTGCAATTTTTGTTAGATGTAGGTTTAGATTACCTCACCCTTGACCGTCCCGCAATGACTCTTTCCGGTGGCGAAGCCCAACGAATTCGCCTAGCAACGCAAATTGGTTCTGGTTTAACAGGAGTTCTCTACGTTTTAGATGAACCGAGTATTGGTTTGCATCAACGAGATAATGGCAGGTTGCTCAAAACCTTAACTAAATTGCGTGATTTGGGTAATACATTAATTGTCGTTGAACACGATGAAGAAACAATTCGCGCAGCTAACCATATAGTAGATATTGGCCCTGGTGCAGGAATTCACGGCGGAAATATTATCGCCCAAGGTGATTTTCAGACGTTATTAGCAGCAGAAGATTCGTTGACGGGTGCATATTTATCAGGAAGGCGAGTAATTACCACACCAGCAGAACGCCGAGAAGGAAATGGGCGCAGTTTGGGAATTAAAAATGCCCATCGCAACAATTTACAGAATATAGATGTAGACATTCCATTAGGTAAACTCGTCTCCATCACTGGTGTGTCTGGTTCTGGCAAATCTACGCTGATTAACGAATTACTGTACCCATCTCTGCAACACCATTTAACGAAGAAAGTTCCCTTACCCAGACATTTGGATAAAATTCAGGGATTAAACGCGATTGATAAAGCGATCGTTATCGATCAATCTCCCATTGGACGCACACCACGTTCTAACCCTGCAACTTACACAGGAATTTTCGATGCGATTCGGGATGTATTTTCCCAAACAGTAGAAGCCAAAGCTAGGGGTTACAAACCCGGACAATTTTCCTTCAACGTTAAAGGTGGACGTTGCGAAGCTTGTAGCGGACAGGGTGTGAATGTTATTGAAATGAACTTTCTCCCGGATGTTTACGTGCAATGCGAAATTTGTAAAGGTGCTAGATACAACCGCGAAACTTTGCAGGTGAAGTATAAAGATAAGTCAATTTCTGATGTTTTGAGAATGACAGTTGAGGAAAGTTTAGACTTTTTCCAGAATATACCCAAAGCGATCGCGCGTTTGCAAACTTTATTTGATGTCGGGTTGGGTTATGTGCAACTAGGACAACCTGCGACTACTTTATCTGGTGGTGAAGCTCAACGGGTAAAACTGGCAACAGAACTATCTCGACGCGCTACAGGTAAAACACTTTATTTAATAGATGAACCGACAACAGGGTTATCTTTTTACGATGTCCACAAATTGTTAGATGTGTTGCAAAGATTGGTAGATAAAGGTAATTCAATTTTAGTAATTGAACACAACTTAGATGTAATTCGTTGTTCTGATTGGGTGATAGATTTGGGGCCAGAAGGTGGCGATAAAGGGGGAGAATTAATTGCTGTGGGTACACCAGAGGAAGTTGCAAAAAATCCCAGGTCTTATACTGGGCAATATTTAAAGCAGGTGTTGAAACAGTATCCGGCTACGAAATCTTAGTCTTTTCCAAGTAGAGGGTGATATCGAGGCAAAAAAGCGGAAAAGGTTGTAGCAACCCTATTATGAAACTTCCTAACCCTGAATGTGCGATCGTAGAAATAGATAAAATTGCGGGTTACTGTCTCAACCCAGAACATCCAGAGGGAAAAGACAAAGCCCGTGTATTTAAATCTGCACTAGACTTAAATTTAGATGATGCAGAAGAATTACAAGCGATCCTTTTACAAGCAGTAGCAAATTATGATGCTATCCCTGGTAAAAGGAATTCATACGGTCAAAAATATATTATTGATTTTCCCCTGAATCGTTCAGATAAACAAGCAATTATTCAAAGCGTTTGGATAGTGCGTAATAATGAAGGCTTCCCCCGCCTAGTCACCTGTTATGTAATCTAAGCAATGAGGTAATACCAATGAAATTATTAGATGTGGTTGCCCTAACCGAAGACTTACCAGAATTGGGATTGCATCGCGGTCAAGTAGGAACGATTGTAGAAGAATATGAACCTGGAGTTTTTGAAGTAGAATTCAGCGACTTAACAGGAAAAGCTTATGCCGTAGAAACTTTAAATGCTAGCCAGCTAATGACTTTATATCATCAACCAATTGGTGGAAAAACTTTATTGGTTTAACTCCCCTCCCTACAATACTTTTGAGGTCGGTTTATTTCAGGCAATTCGCGCCGCCTTCGTTAAACACACCACAGCCAAGGGTAACAGTCCAGAAGATTTAGATGGCTTTATAAAGCTAATTCTCTACAGTAAAACCCTCAGAGTGTTTATACACCAAAGGTTTTATTAGTTCATAAAAAAATTATATTCAATACAGTAAGAATACTATTGGCTAAAAAAGCTACTGCTATAGAGAATAAATACAGAAAACATTGAGGTGTTAATAATGAGTACAAAAAATGATGACAATAATTTTGGAGAAGCAGCAGGATTTGCAGCAGGTGGTGCTGTGCTAGGAGGTGGTGCTGCGGCTACATTAGGAGGTATTGGTGTACTAGCTCCTGCCGCTGGTGTTGCGATTGGTATTGGGGCAGCTCCAGTTGTAGCAGCGGGTGCTGTTATAGGGTTGGCAGCTTATGGCATCAAAAAAGCGTTTAACTGGTAAATTTTAGATTAGTATTTTTCACATAACAAAACCCTCAAAGACTAAGCACTTTGAGGGTTTTGTCGAGATTTGGAGGTATAGGGAAAAGAAAATCAACAAATAAACAAACTTGCATCAACGCGAAAAAATTTTCCTAAAACCTCAGCTTGTTCTTTAGTGATTTGTAACTCGCCATCAATTATTTTAGCAACAATATTACTCGAACCAAGTATTTCTACCAAATCAGCTTGTTCTAAACTCCTAGCTTCCATCAAATGCTTGAGTCTTGATTGAGGTGTTGAAACATTAAGCTTATAATGCTTATCTTCAAAATCCTCAATCAGCTTTAACAATAATTCCAACAAAGTATCTTCTTCAGGAGTCAGATGAGAACGAGAAAGCAATTTTTCAACAGTTTCTAAAAACTTTTCGTTTTCCTCTTCTGTTTTGATAATCCGAGGTTGATGTTGAGATAGCAATTGGCTGTAAATGTCTGAGTTAAAAGTAAGGGTCATTTTTCCAGGAGTCTTTGTCATATTCGGCATGAGTTAAGACATATTTTATATAGATGACCTGCTTTTCATAGTTAATACTAGCAATTAAGCGGTATTTATTACCTTTTATGTTGAAAACTGTAAACTCACCTACTGCTTCGGCTTTAGGATAAATAGTTTGAACTTCTAGCAAATTGCCCCAGTCTGCTTTACTAGCAATTATGTACCAGTCATCAAGTGCTTCACAGCAATCAGCGTGTTTTTGGCAGAATTGTCGTAGCTTTTTTCGGCTGATAACGTGCATTAATTTCTTATTTCGGCGTGTCTCAGCTTGTTCTGGATAAATTTGGAACTCAATATGTATCTAAATTAGCTCCCTTCTCCCCTTTGCCAAAACTGTTGTAAAATTTCTCCTGGCTTTCTATCCCATGTGTCGATATGCTCGTATATCAAATTATCTGGGTTTAGTTTATATGTTGAATAGCCATTAAAAAGCAAACCTGCTTTCCAAGGAACCCGCAACACTCCCCGCACTGTCCATTTTGCTAAAATCGTATCTTCGGCTGACTGATAAACCTCATGTACATCAAAGTAAATTTGGGTAAAAAATAGCCGAGCGTGAAATCTCAAAGTCCAAAATATAATGCGATAGTTAAATTTGTATTTGAATGTATTTACTGGGTCTTTAAAGTAGATATCGTCTGTATAAATGTGGTATGAAATATCTTTTTCAAAAAGTGTTGGTAAATCCTCTTTTAGAGTTTTAATTACCCGTTCAACCAATAATTGAGATTCCACGCGCATTTTTCCTTAAAAAATCTTTTTTAACAACCTTTGCCAAATAGAAGATGTCCTCTTGTTAGTCACACCACCCGCACTCAAATCTGACAGAGTAGGAAATGATGCAGACTTAGCATAAGGGCCATTTCGTAAAACTCTAGCTAGGGTATTGTTATTTTCGCGCAAACCTTCGTAAAAAAAGAATACTTCTCCCTGAATGCCAAGTTGACGATTGTATTCAATTGCCTGCACCAAATATTCTGGACTAATACAATAAGAGCCAAGCTTCATCAGTATTCCCGGTGCTAACCTGGGCAACGTCACATCTGTGAATTGCTGGTTTACTAGTTTATCAGCGATCGCACGGTAACTCCCAAAGTCACGGCGATAAATCTGCGGCTGAATCATATCAACTATTCCCCGCTTCAGCCATGCGGGTGAGTCTTGCAGATATTCCTGGAATGCCCAATCGTGGATATTGGGTGCGATCGCTACTAATAAATTAGGATTCACCCCTTTAACCTCCCCATAGAGACGCGCCAAAAACTCAGTGAGAATATCTGCACGCCACTGTAACCATTGCTTATCCTTAGGATTCTGTGGTGGATTGCAATTAAATTTTTGGCGATAGCGGTTGACAGTTACCTCATCATAGCCACCTTCACAGGGGAATGCAGGGAAGCGATCGTCTCCTTGAACCCCGTCCACATCGTAATTCTTCACAACTTCCAGCACCAAGTTCAAGAAGAATTCTTGCACCTGAGAGTCGAGAGCATTCAACCACTCAAAGCCGTTTTTCTTTAGTAAGTTGCCGTTGCGATCGCGCGCAGCCCATTCCGGTTTTTTCTGTAAAAGTACACCACCATTCAAATTGTAGGAACTGGCAAAACCGTATTCAAACCAAGGAATGACTTTCAACCCAACTCGCCGCGCCTCAACCACCACTTCTTCTAAAGGGTCACGACCTACAGACAGATGGTCAATTTCGACTCCAAAAGTCTCCTGCATTGTTTGACTAGGATATAAAGTTACTGCCTTGTTCCAAACAACGGGAAACACCACATTAAATCCCGTCTCGGCCAGAAAATCCATCGCCTCAGCAACGCGTTGCTTTGACCTGAGAACCTTACTATCAGTAGTAGTCAGCCAGATACCACGGGTTTCTATTATTGCCATTTCTATAAATTGAAATTCTCGGCACTACAACATCTAAACATTGACTAGCCGACGATACCGCGCCTGTATTTTGGAGAGAACTATATTTACCTTCTACCAAAGTTTATCCACAATTCACATCTACCCCAGGGCAAATTGTCTAATATTTTTGCAAAAAATCACTATAGTAATACTGTCTTTTAATAGATGTGAGGCTGCTCAAAATAATATGTAATATTATTTAGTATTTTATAATGCTGAATTTGGATTAATTATGTCTTTAGTAGAAAGTTCTTGGAAAGACGAATATATAATTACCAATGGGGTAAAGCTACACTACGTTACCCAAGGTGAAGGCCCTTTATTGTTGATGTTGCATGGGTTTCCTGAGTTTTGGTACTCTTGGCGGCATCAAATACCAGAATTTGCCCAAAATTTTAAAGTTGTAGCCCTTGACTTGCGTGGCTACAATGATAGTGATAAACCAAGTGAGCAATCAGCTTATGTAATGGATGAGTTTATCAAAGATGTTGAGGGAGTAATTAAAGGATTAGGATACCAAAAATGTGTATTAGCTGGACATGATTGGGGAGGTGCGATCGCTTGGAATTTTGCATACACTCACCCCGAAATGTTAGAACAATTAATTATTCTTAACCTGCCTCATCCTGCCAAATTTGCCCAAGGGTTACGCACTCCTCAACAGTTGCTACGTAGCAATTACATATTTCTCTTTCAACTACCGTGGCTACCAGAATTACTTTTACAATCTTCCGACTACCAAGCAATTGAAACAGCTTTTAAAGGTACAGCAGTTAACAAGAGTGCTTTCACACAAGCCGATATTGACGCTTATAAAAATGCTGCGGCAAAACGCGGTGCGCTCACAGCAATGTTGAACTATTACCGCAATATTTTTCAGCAGAGAATGCTAAATCCAAATTGGGGCATTCTCGAAGTACCAACACTGATGATTTGGGGAGAAAATGACACTGCACTCGGCAAGGAACTAACCTACGACACCGCAGCATACGTTAGAGACTTTCAAATCAAGTACATACCCAATTGTGGTCATTGGGTGCAGCAAGAACAGCCTGAATTGGTTAATCAGTATATGCGAGAATTTCTGAAAAATAGAGAAGTATAAATACTTATCAAAATAGCCAAATTATGGTGGGTAGTGCAAGCTTTTAAAAAGATTTAACAGTGATTTAACATTGGCAGTTTTTTAAGGATTGTCAAGTAAAAATCGCCAAAAATCAGAATTAGCGGCATTTTTTAGATTACCGTTATCCCTGTTCCATATCACAACTAACTTGTCAAGAGATAGATTGACCTTATGAAGTTTAATGAGATAATAGAATTGTGAGGGACAGAACGGACGCAACTTGATTATTTAAGGGGGAAAATTATGAAACTCCAGCTATTAGCGGCGATGGCCTTAGCAACTCCCCTATTTTTGATGAACTCGGTTAGAGCCGATAATCCGCAGGATTTACAAAAGCTGCTTTCAACTGGGGAATGTGTTAACTGTAATCTATCGGGAGCTAACCTCAGTGGCGCTCATTTAATTGGTGCTGACTTAAGAGGCTCGAAGCTCCAAGGAGCCAACCTTGTAGGGGCTAACCTCGAAGGTGCTGACTTAACTGGTGCAAACTTGGCAGGTGCTAATCTAACATCAGCTTATGTAACCAACGTGAATTTGAAGCAAACCAATCTCAACGGGGTAAATTTTACTCGCGCTACAATTCACGATTCTAATGTGTATAAAGCATCAATGAATGATCTGAATCTCACTGATGCCGAAATATTTAACACTGGAATCGGGATTGGTGGAGAAGATGCCGAAATTCCCGATTGGGACTAGGCTGAACTAAGTTGGCAGGTTAAAATCAACACAACATAGGTTTTGATGGATTTTGAATCAAAAAAACTGATTGTTTACCAGCATTATCCTCAAAATCTGCCTCTATAAAAATATTAAGATCAATGAAACCCCTCTGCCTTGTAATTACATCACTATGATGAAGGCCGAGGGGGTTTCTTATTAGGGTTTTGGATTAAGCGGATAGCACGTAAAAAAGTACAGTATATTCTAGAAATCTTTGCCAAAACTAGCTTTCAGCTTTTTTATTAGAGGAATTGACTTTGTGAAAAACCCGAAATGCGGAGATGTTCAAGATTACCCCTAGCGTAACTTTCAGTACTGCTGCTGGAACAATACCGACAAGCATTCCTCCGATAATGGCTCCAATCACCGAACCAACTCCCATAGGTGCTATGGTATTAACCAAGGCTGTACGATCTTCTGCAAATGCACCTCGACTTGCATATCTGAGAGCTCCTACAAGGACAGTTGGTAGGCTAACTAGAAGACTGGCTGTACCTGCTGTTTTAATATCTGCACCAAAAGCGAAAACAAGTGTTGGGATGATCACTTCACCCCCTGCAACCCCAAGTAAACTGCTTACCAGTCCAATAGCTAGACCAAATAAAATACCTGCTGGAATACGCCAACTTAAAGCAGGCGGTAAAAGGGCTGGTATTTGTTGAGGTAGAAAACCCTCGACTATTAGGGCAATGCCAATCACTACTAGTAGCACTAAGATGATTCGCTCAAGTTGTTCGTTTGATAACTTTCCTGCCATCGCCGCCCCAAAAAAAGCAGTGATAACTGCTCCCGCAATCAATGAGAAGATTCACAGGAAGTAATAGAATCACTTGGGCTAAAGAAAGCGTACTACCCCGAATTAACAGGGAAGCAGCAATCGTAATCAAGCTAACACCCAGGTTTCAAGGTACAGCCTGTCGCACTGAATAGCCCAATGTGCCAACAAGGACTGGCAGGCGAAATTCTGCACCCCCTAAGCCAATCAATCCCCCTAACGCCCCAATTGGCACGGCGTAGAGAAAGGATAACCTGAAACGACGTACTTGCAAGCTTCTATTGGTAGGCTCCGACGCAGATGAATTATTCTTTTTCATCAATAATTTATACTTCGGTGTTTTCTTCGTTAAAGCTATATATACCAGGATTTTTGGGTTCTATTGCACTTTTTGGTCTGAATTTCGGCTCAACTTAAGATTCAAATGTGTTGACTTAAGTGACACATAATCATCCCGTACTAATAGTTTTACTTTTCGATATTCTGGTGGCTAACAAAAATGAGGGCATAGGTAACTTTTTAAGTTGCCAATACCCTCAGATAGATAAACTAAGTTTTTGCAGTAGCGTATAAGGTTAAGTTAGTGCCTGAGCAACTGCTGCCGAAAGTGACTCATTTGCTGCTTGCTTCAACAATTCAGCTTTATCGGTCTGTTCCCAAGGCAAGTCTAAATCAGCCCGCCCAAAATGACCGTAAGCCGCGACGTCCTGATAAAAACGTCCGCCTCGTTCACTTGGTAAGTTACGTAAGTTGAAAGTATGGATAATCCCTGCTGGACGCAGTTCAAAATACTTGTTGATTAATTCCAGTAAGGTTTCTTCATCCACTTTGCCAGTGCCAAAGGTATCCACCAGAATGCTTGTTGGCCGTGCTACGCCAATAGCATAAGATAGCTGGATTTCAACTTTTTCTGCTAACCCGGCAGCGACAATATTTTTCGCCACATAGCGAGCCGCGTAAGCAGCAGAACGGTCTACCTTTGTGGGGTCTTTGCCGGAAAAAGCGCCGCCACCATGACGTGAATAGCCACCGTAGGTATCAACGATTATTTTCCGTCCTGTCAAGCCAGAGTCTCCCTGAGGGCCACCAACAACAAATTTGCCAGTAGGGTTGACTAAAAAACGTGTTTCCTGATTAGGTTTAACTTCAATGTCGCCAAAAACAGGTTCGACTACTGCTGCCCAAAGGTCTTGTTTAATTTTGGCTTGGACAGCCGCCTCATCCGTGATTTCCCCAATGCTGGCTGTATGCTGGGTGGAAATTAGAATAGTATCAATACCTACTGGGCGTCCATCTTCGTAGACCACATTACTTGGGTTTTGCCGTCAGGACGCAGGTATGACAATTCACCTGTTTTGCGAACTGCTGCCAATCGGCGAGCAGTGCGATGGGCCAGGCTGATAGGTAAAGGCATCAGTTCTGGTGTTTCGTTGCTGGCAAAGCCAAACATTATACCTTGATCGCCCGCACCAATTTTGTCGAATTGTTCATCACTATCTTGCTCACGGGTTTCTTGAGCGGTGTTAACGCCTTGAGCAATATCGGGTGATTGTTCGTCTAAAGCCAGCAGAACGCTGGTGCTGTTAGCAGAAAAGCCATTATCGGCATTGGTATAGCCAATTTCGGCAATTTTTTTGCGGGCGAGATTGACGAAATTTACATTGGCTTTGGTGGTTATTTCACCAGTGATTAGCACCAAACCAGTATTAACTACTACTTCAGCGGCAACACGGCTGCTGGGGTCTTGTGTCAGTAGTGCATCCAAAATTGTATCAGAAATCTGATCGCAGATTTTATCTGGATGACCTTCGGTGACTGACTCGGAGGTAAATAAATATCGACGAGACAAAGGAAATTCCTCCTGACTTGAGTTTTTTCGCTGACTAAATGTGAGTATTTAGTTCAACTACCTAAATTTAACGTGAGTTCGATGAACCTCTCCCTGACTTGAACTAAAGTTCAAGTCTGTCCCTCTCGGACATTGAAGAGCGACGGTTTTGCGTAGTAAAACCTCTTAGAGGTCTTTGATTCACCTCGTAAGGCGAATACCACCTAAGCCGTTGAACTTACGTTAATTTATGAAATCATAACAATATTTATACTTCAGTAGTTAGTATCTTTTTCATATTGATAAAAACCTCTAGCTATCCTCTAGCCATAAGGTAAGTATCTATAAAAAAGATAAATTTATGCTAATTATTTTTTGAGTAGAATGTATTTAATAACACAAAAAAGGGGGACACCCAGAAGCGCCCCCACAAACTTTGACACAAACACTGCTGCTTTTAAACCTGAACCGCTAACTTTGCTTCCGTAGCTGTTAAGCGCTCATAAGCAGCACGCATTTTCAAACCAGTAAGCACTTGGAAGAAACCAGTACCATTATTTGAACCTGGATACTCGCGGTGCTGGAGTAACAAGTGAGTCAATTCACCCTGGTATTTCGTGGATGTATTGCTGAGATGGGTTTCGATATAAATTACTTCTTCCAAGTTGTCAAATTGACCATCCACCTCTAGTACTGAGACATAGCGGCCGTAGTAAACATCTGAACCGTAGTACAGTTGCATACCAGGATTGGAACAGGTCAGCTTGCGTCCACAGGGAGTCCAATTAATTGTTGACCCTTCATCAAATAGGTAGGTAGGATCAAAGCCTTCTTTACCTTCGCGCTGGAGCATACGTACCCGTAAAACTCTGCGCTCGGTATCGTTTTTGATCAAGTTCGTGGGCAATACTTGGAGAACTACATCGGCAAATTCTCTTTGTGGTTCGATAAACTTGTCAAAGTCAGGTTTGCGGGAATTGATTTGCGCTAACACATCTTCGTAGCGATGACCGCGTTCAGCCATATCTCGCTGGATTTTCCAGGCTATTTTGACCTCATCGCTAATGTCAAAATATACACTGAAGTCGATTAGCGATCGCACCCGTTCATCATATAAAGGATGTAGCCCTTCAACAACTATAATATGATTCGGCTCCACCCGCTCTGGCGGATCAATCAAGCCGGTTTCGTGGTTGTAAATCGGCTTATCAATCGCTTGACCGCTTTTGAGCGCTTTAATTTGCTCATACATCAGGTCAAAATTGTTTGCTCTGGGGTCTAGTGCCGTTATCCCAGTTTCTTTACGCTGTTTGCGATCCAAGGAGTGATAATCATCCAAGCAGATGACTGTCATTAAATCTTCACCAAACAAATCTATCAAACGACGCAAAAACGTAGATTTACCGCACCCAGAATCTCCGGCTACTCCAATCAATACCACGCGTTCCGGCTTATTTGTCATAAATCTCCTCTAAAATACTAAAGTTGTGTCAATAATTTTTCACACAGCAGATTTTGAAGCCAGGAGTTTACCCCTTTGGTTTATCCTGCGTTCTTGCTACCTAGCACATCTATAAGACACCAAGCGGGTAGGCAACAAAGTAATTAAGCTGCTACTCGTCGGACTAGCCTGAATGTTGGTGCCGGTAAGTATTTAATCCTAGTGGTATATTTGATTTTAACAGAAGGGTGTATCCCATACAATATTGCTGCCAAGAAGAATTAGCGTAGTTCATCAATCATTTTTTTGTTGATTTAGTTGTTAATTTAAAAATGGGGATCAGCCCCACCTATCAGCCTTGCATCTTTATCAGTATGCCAGTTGTAACTTTATAAAATCAAGACTATAAGGTATAATTTATTATCGTTGTGAATTTTTTAATGTTCCTAAATTGTAATTCCTGCTCGACAATACCTAATATATTCAAAGCAAAAATCTATCCAACGAATGAGCCAACAACTTGCATTAGTCAAATTACTGGCTGTAAATTGATAAATATGCTCATATAGAAGCGTTGACGTTATGGCAAAGTACTGATAAAGATTGACAGATTTTTCACATCAAGTGAAACTAATTACAGTTGCTTAAATCAATTCCGCTTCTGTCGTTATCTTTTTAGTGACAGTTGTTCTATTCATGTAATTATCCATTAATAGGTTATGAATATAGCTAACAACATTCTGATATAGTACCAAATTCGGAGCAGTAAAACCAATCGGAAGAAAACCTTCCGGGATTACCATTCTCCGGTTTTAACCTTTAGAGCAAGCCTAACAGCAAATTTTGGAGGTAAACTGAGCGTTAGCTTCCACCAATCAAATCATTCCTCCGACAATACTTGCTATTATAAGTTGCTCATTGGATAGTAAGGTAACAAAGCTATTACCCTAGTAGGGTGGTAGTAATTAACGAAAAAAAGATTAAATTGACTCATTATTAACATTCTCCAAAAGACTTATCCTTTACCTTAGAAGATGAACAGGTGTGTTTTTTGCTATGCCTGCATGTCTTCGGTGAGTGTACTTAGCAAGGCATTAATTTAATGATGCCTTTTTCCCAGAGAGCCAGTTTTGTGAAACGAAAATCCGGTAAACTAAAGCTGGCATGGCATGGGAATAGTTTTTTTTTGAAAAACGGTTAAGTAAATTATCGGAGTGGTAGAACGAATGTACAATCAAGGTGCTGTTGAGGGTGCTGCCAATACAGAATTAGGTAGCCGCATCTTCCTTTATGAAGTGGTGGGTTTGCGTCAGAGCGAAGAAACTGATCAAACTAACTACCCAATTCGGAAAAGTGGCAGTGTGTTCATCAGAGTGCCTTACAACCGCATGAATCAAGAAATGCGACGTATCACTCGTCTAGGCGGCACAATTGTTAGCATCCAGCCCACAACTGCGTTAGAGCCAGTTAATGGTAAAACCTCATTTGGGAATACTACAAGCGTTGTCAGCGAGTTAGCTACATCTGGGGAAACTGCTAACAGTGAAGGGAATGGTAAAGCCACACCTGTAAATGCTCATAGTGCTGAAGAACAGAACAAGGACAAGAAAGGCAACACCATGACTCAAGCGAAAGCCAAAAAAGACCACGGTGACGTTCCTGTTAACACTTACCGTCCCAATGCTCCATTTATTGGCTAAGGTAGTATCTAATGAACCGCTAGTCAAAGAAGACGGTATTGGTATTGTTCAACACCTGAAATTTGACTTATCTGGCGGGGATTTGAAGTATATAGAAGGTCAAAGTATTGGGATTATTCCGCCAGGATTAGACAAGAACGGCAAGCCGGAAAAACTTAGACTATATTCCATTGCCTCAACTCGTCATGGCGATGATGTAGATGATAAGACTGTATCACTGTGCGTCCGTCAGTTGGAGTATAAGCACCCAGAAACTAGCGAAACAGTCTATGGTGTTTGCTCTACGCACCTGTGTTTCCTCAAGCCAGGGGAAGAGGTAAAAATTACCGGGCCTGTGGGTAAGGAAATGTTGTTACCCGAAGATCCCGAAGCTAATGTCATCATGATGGCAACCGGAACAGGTATTGCGCCGATGCGGGCTTATCTGTGGCGTCAGTTTAAAGATGCAGAAAGAGCAGCTAACCCAGAATACCAATTTAAAGGATTCTCTTGGCTAATATTTGGCGTACCAACAACTCCAAACCTCTTGTATAAGGAAGAACTGGAAGAAATTCAACAAAAATATCCTGATAACTTCCGCCTCACTGCTGCTATCAGCCGCGAACAGAAAAATCCCCAAGGCGGTAGAATGTATATTCAAGACCGCGTAGCTGAACACGCTGATGAATTGTGGCAATTGATTAAAAATGAAAAAACCCACACCTACATCTGCGGTTTGCGCGGTATGGAAGAAGGTATCGATGCAGCCTTAACTGCTGCTGCTGCTAAGGAAGGCGTAACCTGGAGTGATTACCAGAAGCAACTCAAGAAAGCTCATCGCTGGCACGTAGAAACATACTAAATTAGTCATTAGTCATTAGTCATTAGTCACTTGTACTGAGCGTAGTCGTTGGCGCAGCCTCTCGTAGAGAAGTATTAATTTTAGAGAAAGGACGAAGAGCGAAGGACAAATGACAAAGGAAGCAGGATAATCAGTAGGTAGAGCAAACGCTCTACCTACAATTGTTATTGGTGAAATTGGGTGCAAAATGGGTGTGAAACTAGGAATACTGGGATTAGGCACCGTGGGAACGGGAACAGTGCAGTTGTTGCAAGATAGCGCTGGGCGTCACCCATTGTTGCAAGAGATAGAAATCTATCGGGTGGGAGTGCGATCGCTAGATAAACCCCGTGCAGTAGAATTGTCTACGGAAGTCTTAACTACAGATTTAGAATCCATTGTCAACGATCCGGCGGTAGATATAGTTGTCGAAGTGATGGGCGGACTAGAGCCGGCGCGATCGCTTATCCTCAAAGCTTTAAGTAATGGTAAGCATGTAGTCACTGCCAATAAAGCAGCGATCGCCCGCTTTGGGGCGGAAATTTTCACAACTGCCAATCAAGCTGGCGTCTACGTCATGCTAGAAGCTGCTGTGGGTGGTGGTATTCCGGTGATTCAACCCCTAAAGCAGTCTTTAAGTGTTAACCGGATTCATACTGTAACTGGTATCGTGAACGGTACAACTAACTACATCCTGACACGGATGCAGACAGAAGGGAGCAACTTTGATGATGTCTTAGCTGATGCCCAGCGCTTGGGTTATGCTGAGGCTGACCCGACAGCTGATGTCGATGGTTTGGACGCAGCCGATAAAATTGCTATCCTGGCATCATTAGGCTTTGGTGGACGCATCAACCTACAAGATGTTTATACCGAGGGAATTCGGCAAGTCAGCAAGACAGATATCGCCTACGCCGAAAAGTTGGGATTTGTGATTAAATTATTAGCGATCGCTAAACGTGATACTCCTTCATCTCCACTCTCCGTCAGAGTTCATCCTACTTTAGTGCCTCAAGCCCATCCTTTGGCAAGCATCAACGGCGTTTACAATGCCATTCTTGTCGAAGGAGAACCCATCGGGCAAGTAATGTTTTTCGGCCCCGGTGCTGGTGCTGGTGCAACCGCCAGTGCTGTCACATCAGATATTTTGAATTTAGTTGCTGTCCTCAAAACCAATACAGCAGTTGCAAATCCCTTATTAACTTGTGGACATCAGGAATACTGCCAAATTGCACCGATGGCAGAATTGATAACTCGGTTTTACGCCCGTTTCCTCACCAATGACCAACCTGGAGTTATCGGTAAATTGGGGACTTGCTTTGGTAACTATGGCGTTAGCTTAGAGTCAATTGTCCAAACTGGCTTTCAAGGGGAACTCGCAGAGATTGTGGTTGTTACCCATGATGTGCGGGAAGGTAATTTTCGGCAAGCTTTGGCAGAAATTCGAGATTTGGAAGCTATAGAAAGCATTCCTAGCTTACTACGTGTACTTTGAGATTAGTCGGGAGTGAAGCTCGTCAATTTGCTTTGCTCCAATTTGATTTGGGTTAAAAGTGCGTAGACGCGTAGCGGCTTGTCTTCAGACATTGCCTGCTAAACTACCTTAAAATGGGAAGTATAAGCAACGCCAAAAATTACTCTGAAATATGGCTCAAATCTTAGTTGAAAACTTAGCTCTTGTAATTATAGAAAAGCTAAAAACTATTGCTAAACACGTAATCATAGTAAATTTAAATGCACGTTATTAGTCGCAGAATTCTACGAGAATTTTGTGAGGCACATTCAGATACAAGGGAAGCACTTTATGATTGGTATAGGGTAGCAACTAAAGCTGAATGGAAAAATCTGCTTGAAGTTCAGGATATTTATCCAAAAGCAGAAGCAGTTGGTAACTTCACTGTGTTTAATATTAAAGGAAACAATTACCGTTTGATTGCTGATATTGTTTACGAAACTCAAAGAATCTATATTAAATATGTCCTGACTCACGCTGAATATGATAAAGATAAATGGAAAAATGACCCGTACTTTTAATCGAGAATCTTATGGTAAATTGCTAGCCGAGTATCAGCCAAAAATAATTACTACGGAAGAAGAAAATGAACAAGCGATCGCACTTGCATTAACCTTAGAACATCGTCCCAATTGTACACCAGAAGAAGAAATGCTGTTGCAACTGTTGGTGACTTTAATTGAGCAATTTGAAGAAACCCATTACCCAATTCTCCAAGGTACACCCAATTCGATGTTAGTACATCTAATGGACGCATGCGACACTACAACCGAAGCATTAGCCGAGGTAATTGGTTCATTGGAAATTGCCTTGCAAATTGTTAATGGCGATCGCACCATTAGTAAAACTCAAGCAGAAGCACTTGCAGACTATTTTCATGTAGATGTCAGTTTATTTATCTAGCTTATCTTCCATCGCTCTTAAAAGCAGTAGTTAGGCAAGTAATCTTTTATGGGTGGAGAATATTTAGATAGCCTTGATATAGCCTACCGCAGGTATCTCCATCCTTCCACTGCTAAACTAAAAAACAACCCTTACTCCTGCAAAGGTAGCCTTATGACCTCTGCAACCGATCCATCCACCGCCCTCACACCATACACAGCTTCCTGAATCTGATGGTACTTTTGTGTTCGCGGAGCGTGCCGGAGGCAAAAACTTTCAGGAACATCCCCAAAGCATTCTCCTAACAGACTCGATTAAACCGATATTACAAAAACGTCATCCTGATGGGCAATACTGTATTGGTCAAGATAGCGGTATATACTGGCGGATAACTGACCCTCCAGAAAAAGGCGCAGAAGCACCAGACTGGTTTTATGTAGGGAATGTACCACCTACTCTGGATGGACAAACGCGCAGGTCTTATGTATTATGGCGAGAGTTTATTGCCCCATTGATTGCATTAGAATTTGTCTCTGGTGATGGTAGTGAGGAGCGAGACAAAACTCCTTGGAAGGGGAAATTTTGGATTTATAAGCAAGTGATTCGCCCTCCCTTCTACGGCATTTATGAAGTGAATAAAGCCAGCGTAGAAGTTTATGAATTAATTGGTGGACAATATCAGTTATTAACAGCCAATGAACGTAAACATTATCCCATACATCCTTTAGGAGTTGAGTTAGGAATTTGGCAGGGACAATATTACAATATGGAATTACCCTGACTACGCTGGTGGGATTTGCAAGGTAATTTATTATTGACTGGTGAGGAAAGAGCCGATCGCTTGACTGCTCAATTGCGCTCTTTAGGCATTGAACCGGAAGTCTAATCTTTATTTATTCACATCCAGCAACCGCGAAGTTTCTAGCCGACTCATCCACTTCTCTAAATAAACTCGATTACCTTTTTCCTCATTTGGATCTTTAGTATCCAAAGGATAAGGCATCAGTCCCAAAATCGTTGCTGTTGTCACGCAAAACATCGATTTTTGGAAACTCATGCAAATTTGTACCCGCAAATCATCTTCACCCCGAAGACTGCGGCGATAAATTTCATGCAAATACTCTGGAAGATAATGACGCATATCTTGCATCAACAAGGTGGGAGGAATGCCCGCGCCGCCGATGGGTAAAGGATCGGCATACAATGCGCCATATTGAAATCGAGTTTGATCTGGGGGAATTTGATAACCTTGGGCATTGTATGAAACTGTACCGTGAAAAGGAGTTCCTCGGAAGAATACTGCCTCTACATAAGGTATTGCTGTATCTGCTAAGAAGGTCAAACCAACGCTTTTGGGAATGATTTCATAGACCTCACCTCGAATTTTGACGGCGTAGGTAATTGGGTTTGATGCATTTGCCACTAACCCTGCTTTAATGTGTTCTACAACTTGGGGAATCGATGTAATTTCGCCTCGGTCGTAGCGGTCTGATAAATTTAGGAACATATCAGCCATTACTCGCCAGAATTGACCTAAACCAGTGTAGTAAGCAGAGACGCGCAAATTTTCTGTTAAGAAATCTGGAAACAGTTGGTTAATACCCAAAATTAAAGGATTATTTTTAAATTTTGCGTTGATAACGGCTTGCGCTCTTTCTTGAAATTCTTCTGTATCCAAATAGGCATCTAGTCCACCGCCACCGTGCCACATCATGGCTTTCATGCAATATTCGGCATATTCAAAATTAATTCGGTTATGCCACAAGTGACGGAGTAATTTCTGAAAAGAAACCTCTCCATTAAAGTATTTAAAAAATGGGAAAAATATTAAAAACTGATGCTCGGCAATATAATTAAGATTTTTTGAGTAGGCATCTAAAACTACGCCATAACTTTTAAGAATACCAACAACTTCCAGCACATTTTCGGGATTATCGGGGAGTAATGCATCTCCTTTTTGCAAACGTTCAATATACTCAGCTAAGGGATTGTGAGTAGCTTTTTTTTTAATAGTTATCATTGCCATCTCTCCAAAAAGTATAGGGATTGGGGCATTGGGCATGGGGCATTGGGCATTGGGAAAACTCTTCCCCAGTCCCTAATCCCTAGTCCCCAGTCCCCATTGCTTTATCCAAAGACACTGTTGCTACTACGTTTTGGGTATTCACCATTGCTGTAACTGTTGGTTCAGTCCAGCGAACTAACCAACTAGGTTGAATGCCGAAAATCACAATCAGCACAGCTAAAATTGCAGCTGGGATGCGATCGCTCCAATACACACGTGGTAAGTTGGTAACTTGTGCAGACAAGCGTCCAAAAAAGGCGCGGTTGACGAGAATTAAAAAGTAAACTGCTGTTAAACCAGTACCAAGCATACATAGCAAGGTTTGCACTGGGAAAACTGGAAAACTCCCCCGATAAACTACGAATTCGGAAATAAAGCCTATCATTCCCGGTATACCAGCACTAGCCATGACTCCGACAATCATCAAGCTACCAATTACTGGCATACCTCGTTCTGGGTTCAGCAATCCTTGGATGACGTCTAAGTCTCGGCTTCCGGCTTTTTTATACACAACCCCGACAAGCAAAAATAGCATTGCGGAAATCAAACCGTGGCTAATCATTTGCATTACAGCACCCAACACACTTAAAGGTGTAGCCGCCGCCGCCGCTAAAAGCACATAACCCATGTGTCCAATGGAGCTGTATGCTACCATTTTTTTCATATCGGTTTGAGCGATCGCGCAGGATGAACCATACAGCACACTTACCACTGCCCAAGTCGCCAACCAAGGAGCCAGATAACTCCACGCTTCTGGTAACAAGTTCATGCCAAATCGCAGTAAACCGTAAGTTCCCAATTTCAACAGCACCCCAGCCAACAACACTGAAATCGGTGTGGAAGCTTCAACGTGAGCATCTGGCAACCAAGTATGGAAGGGAACTAAGGGAATTTTAATCCCAAAACCGATCAAAACTCCCGCTAGCAATAAAAGCTGTGTTGCTAAAGGTAAAGTTGTCGTGTTCAAGGTTGCTAGTGCAAAGCTAGAGGAACCACTCAGCCAAACAATGCCGAGGAAACTTGCTAAAATCAAGATTCCCGAAACGGCTGTATAAATGAGAAATTTTGTCGCAGCATAACCCCGCTTCGCGCCACCCCAAATGGCTATCAACAAATACAACGGAATCAGTTCTAATTCGTAAAATAGGAAAAATAGCAGTAAATCCTGTGCTAGAAAGGCTCCAGTTACCCCAGCACTTAATAATAGTATCAAAGAGTAATAAAATTTAGGACGCTGTAGCGATTCATCGCTGCTGTAAATGGCAATGCAAGTTAACAATCCACTTAAAACCAGCAACGGCAAAGATAAACCATCTATTCCCAGGTTATAATTCAAGCCTAAAACATCTACCCAAGGGAGAGACTCGGCAAATTGTTGAGTAATTTCCCCTGGATGGAACTGAATAGCTAGTACAATTGTCCACAAGAAAGCGATAATGGCAAAGACCAAAGCCACCCCACGGGAGAATTTCCCACTGATGCCAGAGGGGGAGAAACCAATTAAAGCTGCGCCGATTAATGGCACTAGAATCAAAACACTAAGCATAGACGGAATTTAGGTAAGGGGAGTAGGGGAGGCAGGGGAGGCAGGGGGAGAATAATAACTTTTAACTCCTAACTCCTAAGTCAGTTAAAAAGGCAATTTATTCAGTAAACCCAATGACCAGCTGATGAAAAAACCCAGGACGCTGACAACTGCTAGGATGGTCAACATATAGCCTTGGGATTGCCCAGAAATGCTGTATTTTAAAGTTTGTCCGCCGAAAATTGTCGCAAAGCCAACCAAGTTTACAAAACCGTCAACTAAGTAGCGATCGCTCCACGCAGAAACCTTAGATAGCAGTGCTACTGCACTTACCACGGTTACACGATAAACTCGGTCAATATAAAAATCATAACCTAACAAGTCTTGCAGAAATCTCCACGCCAAGATTCTGGATCTTGACCAAGCTTTGTGCAGATGAACTGTACAACCTACAACTATTCCCACTACGGTAGATCCAAACAAGGCTAACACCACATACCAATTAATACTTTCCCAATCGGGCAATAAGTACCATTGCTGTAGCATCAGAGGTAAAAGCAAAGTCAGCACTGTTAAAAACACCATTGGCAAGGCCATCTGCCAACCTACTTCTGGTGTGCGACGGGTCTTTTGTTGCGGTTTACCCCAGAAGACTAATCTAAATACTCTGGTCAAATTTAATGCTGTCAAGCCATTGACTAATACTAAAACCCCAATTACCCAAGGGCTAATATTTACGAAACCATCGGCCCATGCTAACATTGCCCAGAAACTTCCCAAGGGTAGCAGTGTTACCATCCCGGCTGAACCAACTACAAAAGCAGTGGTGGTGGCTGGCATCCGTGACCACAAACCGCCCATTTCTGTTAAATCTTGGCTTTGGGTAGTCAAGATAACTGAACCGGAACTCATGAATAATAATGCTTTGGCGATCGCATGAGTTAACAGCAACATCAAGGCTACGCCCCCTTGCTGCAACCCCACCGCCAAAAATGCTAACCCCATGTATGCACTGGTGGAATGAGATAGCGATCGCTTAATGTCAATTTGAGCTATGGATACTAATGTGGCCCCAATCGCTGTCACCGTACCCATGACTACCAAGGCATTCAAGGCAACTGGCGATAGGGCTAACAATGGTTGAAATTTATACAGCAAATAAGCACCACCAGCTACGACTAGAGAGTTTCGCATTACTGAGGCGGGGTTGGGCCCTTCCATTGCCTCATCTAACCACAGGTGCAGTGGAAATTGGGCGCATTTACCAGCAGGCCCAGCAATTAACGCCAACCCCAACAACGCCGATGTCATTGGACTTAAATTAGCTGTTTGTGCCCACTCATATAAATTTGAAAAGTTCAAACTCCCAGCTAGAGTGGAAAGTGTCACTACAGCCATCAGTAGCAACAAGTCACCCACCCGTTTAGTCCAAAATGCATCCCGCGCCGCAGTCACTACTAGGGGTTGAGCATACCAGAACCCCACCAACAAGTATGTTGAAAGTGTCAAGACTTCTAAAAGGGCATAGCTAAGAAACAAAGAATCACTGATCGCTAGACCACTCAGCGCTGCCTCAAAAAATCCCATCAGCGCGAAGAAACGGGCCAATGACCAGTCCTTTTCCATGTAACCCAGAGCGTAAACTTGTGCCAGTAGGCTTAATCCCGTAATTAAAACTGTTGCCCCAATACTGACTGGCGATAGTTCCAAGCTCAATGATAAATCTAGATCAGCAGCTTTGAACCAGGAAACTATTAAGTTTTGTGGCTCTCTATCCCAGATGTTTTTAAATACAAACAGGCTATGAATAAAAGCTAGAATGGTCGTCAACAAGTTGATGTATGCCGCAGGTCTTGGCCCTGTTCGCTGAATTATTCCTATTCCCCACGGCAATGTCAAAATTGCGCCAAGTATGCTATAAAAAGGCACAAACCAACTTGTTGAAAAGAAAAATTGATCCATTTAAATTTACCTTGACAACTTAGCTTTGATTTTAAAAAATACTTAAAACAATTATTTATTTAATAAAATTAATCTACCAATAATTCGATGTTTTTTACTAGATTTTAACCTATTTTTTTAAGAAGTATTTTTACTTAATTTACTCCATCAAACATAAACAAAATATAACTTTACATAAGCAAAAGCATTTACTAGCCTTAACATTACTTTCATTTTTACATTTGTCTTTCTACTTTCAGCAAGGTACTTTATAAGATATATTTGAAAAAATTATCTATAATTTCACTTAGTCTTTACTACACACAACAATACTGGACGAAAGATAGATACAGTAAAACACACAGCCACTGCTTGCCCCTCGCCAGATAGAATTAGCCTTGGTTATGAATGTCGTTTTATAAATGTAATAAAGGAATTATAAAGCATAAGTGGTCGCTCTAGGAATCAGTGAACTTTAATTGCCCAGAAAGACAGATAAAGTTTTGTTAAGTTTTTTAAAACTTTCTTATCATAAACTATTATAGTAATTTATGTTGCCAGGGACGCCAAGCTTTCCTATGCTTAATTTGGAAGTGTTTTCTTAACTCTTAAGATAAAGCCCTCCCCGTCAAAAATTTCAAGACAGTACTGATTAGATTCATTTTGTAGGAGTTCTGCGATGCCAATTGCAGTTGGGATGATTGAAACGAAAGGCTTTCCAGCAGTCGTGGAAGCTGCTGACGCGATGGTGAAAGCCGCCCGTGTCACTTTAGTAGGCTATGAGAAAATTGGTAGCGCTCGTGTCACCGTCATAGTTAGGGGAGATGTATCGGAAGTTCAAGCTTCTGTAGCAGCTGGAGTTGAAGCAGCGAAAAGAGTCTTTGGTGGTGAAGTGTTATCCACTCACATCATTGCTCGTCCTCACGAAAACTTGGAATACGTCTTGCCGATACGTTACACAGAAGCTGTGGAACAATTCCGTACTTAAAAGCTGTTTAAACAAAGTAATTAACGCTCTTTACCTGAAAAGAGCATCACTTTTGTCCAAGGCTAAAAACAATAAAAAAGGGATTAAAACTAATGTCAATTGCAGTAGGAATGGTTGAAACACTAGGCTTTCCAGCAGTCGTGGAAGCTGCTGATGCAATGGTGAAAGCTGCTCGCGTCACTTTAGTAGGTTACGAAAAAATCGGTAGTGGTAGGGTGACAGTGATTGTCCGGGGTGACGTTTCCGAAGTGCAAGCTTCTGTAGGCGCAGGTGTTGAATCTGTAAAGCGAGTTAACGGCGGACAAGTGCTGTCTACTCATATCATTGCTCGTCCTCACGAAAACTTGGAATACGTCCTGCCAATTCGTTATACCGAAGATGTAGAGCAGTTCCGGGAAAATGTGAATGCAATTCGTCCTTTCGGTAGAAGACCGTAATTTGTAATGCAAATTGCCAAAGTTCGCGGCACAGTAGTTAGCACCCAAAAAGATCCAACTCTTAGAGGTGTGAAACTACTGTTGTTACAATTAGTAGATGAAAACGGCAATATCCTACCAGAGTATGAAGTAGCAGCAGATATTGTGGGAGCAGGAGTAGATGAGTGGGTACTCATCACTCGTGGTAGTGCCGCTCGTCAAGTTGTTGGCAATGAACAGCGTCCATTGGATGCAGCAGTGGTGGCGATCATAGATACTATTTACGTTGAAGATCGCCTAATTTACAGCAAAAAAGATCAATATCGATAGTCATTAGTCATTGGTCATTAGTCATTAGTCATTAGTCATTACCTCTCGACAAATGACAAAGGGCAAATGACTTATGACAACTGACAGGCAATACAGGAGGAGTCTCGCGATGGCAGTCCGCAGCACGGCGGCACCCCCAACCCCGTGGTCAAGGAATTTAGCTGAACCCAAAGTCGATAAAACTGCCTTTGTACATTCATTCTCCAATCTAATTGGAGATGTACGAATAGGTGCAAATGTAATCGTTGCTCCGGGGACTACGATTAGAGCGGATGAAGGCACACCTTTTTATCTTGGTGAAAACACTAATATTCAAGATGGTGTTGTGATTCATGGGTTGGAGCAAGGCCGAGTAATTGGCGATGACCAAAACCAATACTCTGTATGGATTGGTAAAAACACTTGCATTACCCACATGGCTCTAATTCACGGGCCAGCCTATGTAGGGGATAATTCCTTCATTGGCTTTCGCTCGACGGTGTTTAATGCCAGAGTGGGTGAAGGTTGCATTGTCATGATGCACGCTTTAATTCAAGACGTAGAGATTCCCCCTGGTAAATATGTACCTTCGGGAGCGATAATTACCAGCCAGCAGCAAGCTGACCGCTTGCCAGATGTGCAAGATCAGGATAAAGAATTTTCTCATCATGTGGTTGGGATTAATCAAGCATTACGAGCTGGTTATCTCTGTGCTGCGGATAGCAAATGTATAGCACCCATTCGGGATGAGAACGCTAAATCTTATACAGGTAATGGTATTACTGTTTTAGAGTTGGAAAGGAGTAGTGAAGTGGCGAGCAATAGCTTGGGTGCAGAAACAATAGATCAGTTACGGTATCTATTAGAGCAAGGGTATAAGATTGGTACGGAACATGTAGACCAAAGACGGTTCCGCACAGGTTCTTGGACTAGCTGTCAGCCAATCGAACCGAGATCAATCGGTGAAGCGATCGCAGCATTAGAAAGCTGTGTAAATGATCATAGCGGCGAGTATGTCCGACTGTTTGGCATTGACAAAGATAGACGGCGTGTGCTAGAAGCCATTATCCAACGTCCCGATGATGATGCAAAACCAGCTACCAGTTTTAAAGCTCCAGCTAGTAGTCATAGCAATGGCGGTTACAGCAGCAGTAATGGTAACGGTAACGGTTCTAGCAGTGGCAAAGTCAGTGGCGACACTCTAGAGCAAATCCGCCACTTGTTGGCAGGTGGTTACAAAATTGGCATGGAACACGTAGATGAACGTCGTTTCCGCACCGGTTCCTGGACTAGTTGCAAGCCAATTGAAGCAACTTCCACAAATCAAGTCATCTCCGCTTTGGAAGAATGTATAGCAAGCCATCAAGGCGAGTATGTACGTTTAATCGGTATTGATACCAAAGCCAAACGGCGGGTATTGGAGACTATTATCCAACGTCCAAATGGTCAAGTAGCTTCCTCTGGTGGTCAGAAATCATTTACTACTGGTGCAGCATCCTCTGGTACGGCAACAGCTACCAGTACCCGCCTGAGTGGTGAAGTAGTAGACCAACTCCGAAATTTATTGGCTGGTGGCTCGAAAATTAGCCTTGAACACGTAGATGAGCGCCGCTTCCGTACAGGTTCCTGGACTAGTACGGGTCAAATTCAAGCCTCCTCAGAAAGAGAAGCGATCGCCGCCGTAGAAAGACAACTCGGCGAATATCCAGGGGAATATGTGCGTTTAATTGGTATTGACCCTAAAGCCAAACGGCGCGTATTAGAGACCATTATCCAACGTCCAAATGGTCAAGTCGCTTCTTCTGGTGGTGGTAGTCAGAAATCATTTGCCACTAGTGCAGCACCTTCTGCCACAGCAACAGCTACCAGTACCCGTTTGAGTACAGAAGTAGTAGGCCAACTCCGGCAATTATTGGCTGGTGGCTCGAAAATTAGCATTGAACACGTAGATCAACGCCGCTTCCGTACAGGTTCTTGGACTAGTACCGGTCAAATTCAAGCCTCCTCAGAAAGAGAAGCGATCGCCGCCGTAGAAAAGCAACTCGGCGAATATCCAGGGGAATATGTGCGCTTAATTGGTGTTGATCCTAAAGCCAAGCGTCGGGTATTAGAAACAATTATTCAACGCCCATAGTAGGGAGTGGGGAATGAGGCATTGGTCATTGGTAGATTAATCAATAAATAATTCTTCTTCTCCTGCCTCCCCTGCTCCCCCTGCTCCCTCATCTCCATTCCCCACTCCGGCTTCCGAGGTTAAAATTTCCATGTCTGTGCCGCTACTGCGCCTCAGCAATAACTTTGATACTTACATTAGTGGTGAGGTGACTATTCATCCAAGCGCGGTACTTGCACCTGGGGTGATCCTCCAAGCGGCTGTAAACAGCAAGATCATCATTGGGCCAGGGGTCTGTATTGGTATGGGAGCAATTCTCCAAGTCCATGAAGGCATCCTAGAGGTAGAAGCAGGTGCAAACCTAGGAGCCGGGTTTTTGATGGTTGGCAAGGGCAAAATTGGAGCAAATGCTTGTATTGGTTCAGCGACAACAGTTTTTAACTATTCGGTTGAACCTGGACAAGTAGTACCACCTGCTTCAATTTTAGGAGACACCAGTAGGCAGATTGCCCCAACAAAAGAACCGGAACCATCTACAAGTAACCCAGCTTCTACAAGTGTGTCACCGCCGAAGGAAGAGGAAAATGGCTCAGGTGGAGTTAAGGAAAAGGCAGTTTCCTCTAACTTCTCAGCTTCGGCTTTTGTAGATTTCAAACAAAACAAGTCGATTTCTTACTTTAAATCTCCTGCCACTGCCGAAAGTAATTCTCCTCCCGTGGAGGAACCTACCAATGATGCTAACTCTACCTTGCAGGAAGCCGCCCAACCGTCTACAGAGCATAACTTAGACCCCAATCAGCCGCCCGCAGAATCCCCTAACGGTTTTGGGACTCAAATTTATGGACAAGGGAGCATAAACAGACTGTTGACCACACTGTTTCCTCATAGACAATCCTTGAGCGACTCAAATGACGATTAGTCCGAGTAAGTGTTAATTGTAAGTTGTCGGCTTTTTCCGTATTTTGGAGAATTCATCATGGAAACATACAATCAACGGCCTATTCGTACCATCGAGGGAACTAGTAGTCACGAAACCTATCAGGATACTGCTTTGGGTTTAGTTTCTACCCGCAGCTTTCCGGCGATCGTTGGGACGGCGGATATGATGCTGAAATCAGCCGGCGTTCACCTGGTTGGGTATGAAAAAATTGGTGGCGGTTATTGTACTGCGATCGTCCGGGGTGGAATTGCTGATGTGCGTCTGGCGGTAGAATCAGGTGTGCAAACGGCTGAACAGTTTGGTCAGTTAGTTTCTAGTTTGGTGATTGCCCGACCTTATCCCAACCTAGATATAGTCCTTCCCATCACAACTCGTTTCACTAAATTAATGCAAGAGGGCAATTCCAGCCGTCTGAGTAACCAAGCAATTGGTTTGGTAGAAACGCGAGGATTTCCCGCGATGGTCGGAGCGTGTGATGCCATGCTCAAAGCTGCTGATGTTCATTTAGCAGCTTATGAGAAAATTGGTGGGGGGTTGTGTACAGCCATTATTCGTGGTTCCGTAGCAAATGTGGCGGTAGCAGTAGAAGCGGGAATGTTTGAAGCAGAACGTATTGGGGAATTGAATGCAGTGATGGTAATTCCTCGGCCGTTAGACGAAATGGAGTTAACCTTGCCATTAGCAAGTTGCTGGATAGAAGAACGCGAACCATTAAACTTGCCAGTGAATATTAAAGAACAAGTTGCGGAAATCGAGGTACTAAGATTACCAGACTTAACCAAGCTACCGACAAAAGTTCAAGAAGAATTATGGAATGATGAATGATGATAGATGAATTTTGGAAAATCCTCATTCAGCATTCATCGGGAGATGGAAGGCATCTTACGCTTTAGCTGTTCTGATAATAGCTTCTTGAATCCATAAAGAAAATACCTTTATATTAATATAAAGAATAGATTTTTATCTATGATAAAACTCGTAACTTTCTGTGAGGGTCACTATATCATTTGCTAGTGTTCAGTAATACTAGTTTTATATCTATATAATCGCTATATACAGGAGAATCACCCTTGAACCAAGCGACGCTGCACCAATTAAAGGTGTTCGAGGCGGCGGCACGGCACAGTAGCTTTACTCGTGCTGCGGAGGAATTGTTTCTCACTCAACCTACCGTTTCTATGCAGATCAAGCAACTTACAAAAACGGTAGGGTTGCCATTATTTGAGCAAGTGGGAAAGCGGTTGTATCTGACGGAAGCCGGACGCGAATTATTTGCCACTTGTCGGCAGATTTTTGAGAATATAGCCCAGTATGAAATGAAGGTGGCAGATTTAAAAGGGCTAAAACAGGGGCAATTACGCTTGGCAGTGATTACAACAGCAAAATATTTTATTCCACGTTTGTTAGGGCCCTTTTGCGAACTTTATCCAGGGATTGATATATCGCTGCAAGTCACAAATCACGAACAAATTTTGGAACGGATGAGTCAGAATCTGGACGACTTGTATATTATGAGTCAAATTCCAGACAATATGGATGTAACTTGTCAACCATTTTTAGAAAACCCCTTGATAGTCTTTGCGCCGACTAATCATCCGTTAGCCAAAGAAAAAAATATTCCTATACAAAGCCTGTCTAACGAACCTTTTATCATGCGGGAACCAGGTTCAGGAACTCGTCGCGCTGTCCAAAAGCTATTTGAAGAACAAGGGGTGGCGGTAAAAGTCAAGCTAGAATTGGGAAGTAACGAAGCAATTAAACAAGCGATCGCAGGTGGTTTAGGTATTTCTGTTTTATCGCGTCATACCTTACTATCAGACAGTTCAGAGTTTAGTATTTTAGATGTACAACATTTCCCGATTCAGCGACATTGGTACATGGTTTATCCATCTGGCAAGCAGCTATCTATCGTCGCTCGTGCCTATTATGAATATCTACTAGCTGCGGCAAAAAATATTGTCGAGCAAAATTCTCATACTACTTCACTACCCTTGAACCAACTCACGGGTAATTCGTAATTACGAATTACCTCAAGGGGTTGACGGTTAGACCGGGAAACATTGACAATTAACCAGCATAATCATTAAAAATGGGGGAAAACTGGCAGTGGTTAACCCGGAAATACCGACTTGGCGCAAAACAGTACAAAGCGAGATTGTAGCTGTTACCGTGTATTCTGACAGAGCATTGGTTACACGACGGGGTGTAGTTGATTTAACAGGAATTGAACAGGAATTAGTAATTGCCCCAGTGCCAATGACTCTAGAAACTGAGTCTATCAGGGTTAGCGGTAAAGGTACAGTAGAAGTGCGCTTGCTGGGGGTTAGTAGCGATCGCATTTACACTACTGAGCCTGTAGCCGAGCGAGTAGCACATTTGACAAGGCAAATTCAGCAATTAGAAGCTGAAAAACGCCACCTGCAAGCCCAAGTGGATGCTTTGGCATTGCAGTCTAGCTTTATCGCCGGCTTACGTGAAAAAACAGAAGAACCCTTTGCACAAAGTTTGTCTCGGAAAAATCTCAGCCTTAGCGAAACTTTAGATTTCTTAAACTTTCTCGGAAGCCAGTATAGTGAGTATGCGATCGCATCTGGAGAGTGCAAAACCCAACAGGAGGAATTAAACAAACAACTGCAAGCACTCCACACCTCGTTGCAAATAATTCAAACACCCCATCCCAAAGAGAGTTTTAGTTTAGTTGTAGCCGTTGAAGTAGCGGGTGAAGGCGAATTTGAATTAGAGGTATCCTACATAGTGAATCGCGCTAGTTGGACTCCGCTATATGACTTACGGTTTAGTACTACCAGCGATATCGTACATCTGAGTTACCTTGCAGAAATCACTCAAAGCACTGGCGAAGATTGGATTGGTGCAAATCTCACCCTTTCTACCGCTAAACCGGGATTAGGTACACTTCCACCCAAACTTGAACCCTGGTATATTGATGCGCCACGTCCACAAATGTTACGAGGACGACAATTTGCTGCCCAGCCACCACTGCTGCCTAGCATAGTAGAACCGCCTGCTTCTGCTGCCAGAACTGATTGGCAAGAAGAAGACGAAGTTGCCGAGGATATTCTTATCCCAGCAGAAACCATTACAGCAGAAGTATCCAAAAAAGGCAGCGTAGTTACCTTTAAATTAAATAGTGGTGGTAACATCCCTAGTGATGGCGCACCCCATAAAACTACAATTTTTAACGATGATTATCCTTGTAGCTTTGATTATGTGGCAATGCCGCGCTTAGTAAGCTTTGCTTATCTACAAGCTAATGTGAAAAATAGTCCCAACGGTGCGACTTTGTTATCGGGCAAAGCTAATATTTTCCGTGACAACGTTTTTGTCGGTACTACTGGCTTAGAGAATATTGCACCAGGACAAGAATTCAAACTGAACTTAGGAATTGATGAAGGTTTAAAAATAGAGCGCGATTTAGTTGAGCGTCTGGTAGATAAAAGATTAATTAGTAACCAGCGCCGGATTACTTATAGTTATCGGTTGATAATTACTAACTTACTAGAGAAAGAAGTAAATCTGAAAGTAACTGAACAATTGCCAGTTAGCCGCAACGAGCAAATTAAAGTGCGCCTCAGTCGCAGCAACCCACAAATTCAACTTGGTGAAATGGGAATTTTAGAATGGCTGTTAACTCTTCCACCCCAAGAGCGACGAGAGATATATTACCAGTTTAATCTTGAACATCCGCCTGATTTAATGGTAGTTGGGTTAGATATTTAAAAATAAAGTTAGTGTTATGCGTCAATTTTCTCAAAATCTCTTAAATTGGGTGTAAATGCCAGCAAAACCAATCACGTTTAGGAGAAAACTGACAATGAAACTGCTGGTTAGAGAAGCACAACCGAATGATGCTGTGGCGATTGTTGGCATTCTGAACCCCATTATCGAAGCCGGTCTGTATACCGCATTTGATACGCCGCTCACAGCCGATGCCGAACGGGAGTATATATTGAATTTTCCCCATCGTGGGGTGTTCCATGTTGCTGTGCGCTTTCCAGAGCAGACGATTGTTGGCTTTCAAAGTATGGAACCATTTGCGTCCTTTACACATGCCTTTGATCATGTGGGAATCATCGGAACATACGTGGATCTTTTGTACCGACGCCAAGGGATTGGCAAAAGTCTGTTTGAGGCTACATTTGAAAGCGCTCGCAGCAAGGGATACGAAAAAATATTAACCTACGTTCGCGCCGATAACGCCCCTGCGTTAGCTAGTTATCTCCAGCATGGTTTTCGCATAATTGGGACGGCACAAAGACAAGCCAAGATCAAAGGAACGTATATAGACGAGATCATCATTGAACGGTTCTTGTAGATATCACTGCTACGCTAAACTTATAGCACTGAGGCACTTACCGCCATGTCTGTCATCCCAGATTTAGCAACCCCAGAAAATGTTATATTTCCGCCAGGGGATTTATATAGTGACGAACCGCCTTTGGAAACTGACTTGCATCGGCTACAAATGACACTACTCATCCAATGCTTAGAGTGGTTGTGGCGAAATCGCAACGACTTTTATGCATCGGGTAATCTCACCATCTATTACAGTCCACGCCAGCGCAAATCAGAAAACTTTCGGGGGCCAGATTTTTTTGTAGTAATGGGTACTGAACGTAAACCCCGTAAAAGCTGGGTTGTTTGGGAAGAAGATGGCAAATATCCCAATTTAATTATAGAAATTCTCTCAAATAGCACAGGCGACACTGACAAGGGCTTAAAAAAACAAATTTACCAAGATATCTTTCGCACACCAGATTACTTCTGGTTTGATCCAGAAACCTTAGAATTTACAGGGTTTCATTTGCTTGATGGTGAATATCAACCGTTGGAACCAAATCTCCAAGGCTGGTTGTGGAGTCAACAGCTAAGTTTGTATTTAGGGGTTTATCAAAAAAATTTACGCTTTTTCACTCCTGAAGCAGAACTAGTTCCGACACCGGAAGAAGTTGCACAACAAGAAAAACAACGCAGCGATCGCTTGGCAGCAAAATTGCGAGAATTAAATATAGATCCAGATACCATTTAACGTCTCGCCCTAGATCGCAAAGACGCGATAAATCGCCGTCTTTACAATAAGCATCTCTTACCCTAACCGAACCGTATTGAGAGACATCTGGCTTTCGCTGGCTAGAACCGCTTTGCCAGAATCTGCGATCGCTGATAAGTCATACCAATTCATGAAAAGCCTGATACACATAGATTTATCGTAGGGGCATGGCATTGCCATGCCCTTACCAGCGTATTTGTATCATTATTAAAGTTAAATGGTATCAGTCTTAAAAAGACTATAAATATTTTCTTGTCAAGCCCTATTGACATTTTGTAACAAAAACGTTAAATTTGTTTACATAAGATAACAAAACAAAAAAAGAAAAAAATTATGTACACCACCATTAACGAAGACGGCATTCTCAATAACTACGCAACAGAACCCAAGATTTACTACGCTGAATACCCAGCAATTTGGGAACAACGTAAATACGTTTTACAAGGCCTTTTTGCAACTTTAATTGTCACCGCTTTGGTTTTAGTTGGTTTTAGCGTTAGCTAAGATTTTTGGATTTCAGTATCGCTGTATCTCATTGTCATTCATACTTCTCTCTGTAACCCCGGTTAGTTTCGCCGGGGTTTTTTGTGTTGTACGTGTCTCAAACGGCAGTGGTATATTGCGTTGTCAAATAGAAAGCGAGGGAGATCACTCCCTCGCATTAGCAAAATCTATACAGCCTAACTGATTTTGAATGTTAAATTTTAGCTGCAATCATTTTTCAGCTAGATCACACCAGCAGAGAAAACGAAATCATTTGCTGTGAGACTAGTTGATGTAATTCCGACTAATGAAGCCAACTCTGTATTTCCGGTTTTCACTAAGGTGTCACTACCTTGTTGTAATAGTGTTAAAGCACTAAACTGAGTAACACCAATACCGCCTAGCCCGATTTTATCAATGGCGATCGCAAAATCAGTCACGATGTTCTTGCTAGTTGGTAGACTGGCATTAGCAATCCAGAATTGGTCAGCACTAGTACCACCACTCAAGCGATTACCGCCCTGTTGACCAGCAAATAGCACATCATCACCATCGCCACCAGATAGGGAATCATTGATACTGGAGAAGAGTTTGTCATCGCCAGAACCACCGTAGAGACGGTTATTGCTACCGTTACTCGTGAGAGTGTCGTTACCTGAACCGCCGAAGGATGATTGACGCGAACCTTCAACTACTGTGAGAGTATCAGCACCTGCTGCTCCAAACAAATTATTACTGCCATTGGCTTCGACTACGGTAATTTCATCATCACCAGTACCACCATCAGCATTAGTGTTGTTAGCAGGGCCATTTACGCCAATCAAGACTTGATCGTTACCGTCTCCTGTGGACACTGAGGAGTCACTACCGGCTAGTACCGTGTCTTCACCGTTTCCAGTCTGGATTGTGTTTCCTTTAGTACCCTCTACAAAGTCTGCTCCGTCACCTGTGAATAAGGTTTTATTTGGCTCAACGATAATATCATCACTGCTATTAGAGCCAAAATTAATCTCTTCTGCTTGAGGTTGACCTAAGCCAGGAGCAAGATTAAGGGGCTTCTCCAACTTCAGCAGTAGAATTTCATTGTTGTCTATGACTGGATTTTGAGGATCATTTCCAGGACGACCTGTAGAGAAGGGATAATTGTTGTCATTAGCTACCAAAATGGTATTTTTGTCAACAACTAAAACGTTTTCAATTGTGACAAATGGGAAGTCAAAGGTGGTTTTGCCATCTCCATTCAGGTCGTTGGGGTCTTGGATGTTTAACAAGTCTGCAACTTCTTCTTTGACTACATAGCCATTAGAATCTGTTTTTGACAAGTCAATTTTGTAGATTCTCTTGAATTGAGCAGCACTTCCTTGACCACCATCCCGCTCAATGACTAAGTACTCATTGTCATTAATGACTGCTAAATCACCGATCGCATACGCGGGATTATCCAGCTTGTAGTAAAGTGTATTATCGGTGTACTTGCGGCTGGCGATATCAAATTCGTTAATCCGCAACGCACCGGGAGCATCACCTTGAACCGTACCTTCAAGTAGCATATAGAGCTTGGTTTTGCTGGCGTTGATTGCTCCACCCTCAAAACCTTTGGAACCACCCAAGTTAGCAAAAGCATCTCCTGAGAGAACATCGGGGTTTTGTGGCGATCGCACTAAGTTATTCTGAGGATCACTCAAGAAATCTCGGACTTTATCACCTGTCTCTGGGAAGTCTGTAAATAGCGCATCTACGCCTAATTGATAGAACTGCTGAAATTCTAGTTCTGGATTACCTTTGTAATCTGCTGCTAAATATAGGTCTTCATCGCGGAAGGTGTAAGGATGAACCTGTAAACCTGCATTGTGAGCATCTTGAATTAAAGTCGTGGGAGGTAACAGCGTTCTGTCAGTATCATTTACTGCACCATCTCCATTGACATCATCTGCCAAACCATCGGTATTAGCATCTGTACTTCTGACGCTGACAATTAACCGCTTCCAAGGGCCAATGCCATCAGCATAGGTAGCGATTTCAGCCAAACCTTCTGGAGTCCGTAAATCACCATAAGTCCGGAGGTCGCCACTGACTTCAAAATCATAAGGCTGAGTCTCTATGATCTCACCGTCTAGCTCAATGCCTGCTGCATCTAGAAGTTGAACCAGGGGAATATCTACACCTGCATTAGGCATAATGCGATCGTGGAGATCCTTGAGATTACCGACTTCAAAGGATTGGATAAAAATCCGACTGGGATCAGTGAAGTTCTCAGCCTTGAGTGTATCGATGAGGATTTCACTGGTGTTTCGGTTAATTTTCTCCGTAGTGCCTACATAAGTAGCTTCTTCAGCAGAATAGGTGGGATGCTTTGTTTCAGGATAGATGCCAATCTTTTTACCCGTCTCGGCTTCTACTTCCTTAACCAAGTCGATGATTTCGGCGAGGGTGGGAATTTCAAATTGACCATTGAAGGATTGGTCGCGGAAAGGTACACGCTGTATAGCACCTAAAGTCTTGATTTCTTCTAAAGTAAAGTCTTCAGCAAACCAACCTGTGATTTCTGTTCCATCTAGACTGACTGTTTTCTTGCGATCGGCAAACTGTGGATACTTGGTAACATCGTAAACGTCTGTGGTTGTATTGCTTAAATTAAGAGTACCATCAGCATTCAAAATTGCCAAAGCAGGTTCATGGCGAGCAATCAACACGCCATCTTTTGTAACTACTAAGTCTGGCTCAATAAAGTCAGCACCATCTTCAATTGCCCGTCTGTATGCTTCTAAGGTATGTTCTGGGAGATCGCCACTTGCGCCTCTGTGTCCAATAACTTTCGGTGCTTCTCCATCTAAAGTTTTGAATTGGTCAGGTGTAGCAATGGGAGCTTCCAACAACTTACCACTGGCATCAAAATGCAGCAGGTAGGGGCCAAACTCTTCTCCAACCCAGATTGTCCCGTCTTTATCAAAGACCAATGACTCGACATCAAAGTCTGCACCAGTCAGTAATTCTTCCAGTAGTTCCCTCATTCACAATTTCAAAAGGAACTTTGTTGTTAGGGTCAGACAGTTGGATGTAGTCTAAAACTTTAACAGTGCCATCGCCATTTTCTGTGCCCTTGAAATTCGGGTCTACACGATTGATTCGTAACAGGAAGTCTTCACTATTATCTTTGCCACCGTAGCCATTATCTGACAGGAAGTACAAAGAGTTGCTGTTAGCAAATTGAACACCGCTAAAACCCTGAATTGGCTGTCCAGGGAAAGGCCCGGTTCTGCCATTGGCTGAAATTTCTGCACCAGAAGCTGGGCCATCACTATAGGTATCAGCAGGTAAAGAAGCAAAACCTACTAACTCAACTTTTGGCTTTATTGAAGCAAACATCGTTTGGTAGATGTGGGTTTGATCATTTAAACCCGCAATTCCCGGAATATCGAAACCGTAGTTGTTATAACCTTTACCCACCAAGCTATTTAACACTTCAGAACCAGCACCTTGGTAGTAAACAGGTACGGGAAGATTGGTGTGAGTTCCCCAACCATACTTGACATTGGGATCAGACCCCAGTAATGTCCAACTTCTGCTGGAGTATCCAAATTGGTTAATGCTTCCGCACCTTGAGTTTGTACTAAAGTTGGAAAATCACCGTCGAGAGTCAGATAGTGATCGTGGTCAGCTGTCACGATTAGTAGATTTTCTTCCCAGCCACCATTGTTATTGATCCAGTCAATTGTAGATCCAACTGCCTTATCGAAGTCCAAAGTGGTGCCGAGCAAGTTGTCCATGTTGTTGTCATGGGCAGACCAATCGATATCGCCAGCCTCAACCATTAACCAGAAACCATCGGGGTCTTTTTTTAGCACATCTAACGCAGCATTTGTCAAGTCATTGAGGGTTGGGTTTTCGTTAACCTCTTTGGCAATGAAAGATGCATCTGTTTCTCCGGGTAACAGTGGACGCGTGGTGTCCACTTCGGCGTTATCACCTTGATTAGCGAAAACGCTGAACATATCTAAACCAGTGGTGCTGTAGTCGCCGTTGGCAGAACTTACAGGCAAGTTACCATTTTGACCGCGCGCACCATATAGACCGAAAAGGCGATCGCCTTTTTCTGGATCGATTGTCGCCGCAGTTTCAGCTAGTTTCTGGGCAGCATTCTCACCGCGCTCTAAAAAGGTGTAATCGTAGAGGTTGTTTGTGGGTTTAGTGCTAAGTTCTGTGTAGGTAGATTGGCTAATGTATTCATTGCTTGTATTCGGCTCAACCTCCGATGGTAGTAAGTCCCCAGGAGCAGAGAGCGGGTGTCCGCCACCAAGTAATACTGTTGGTTGATAGACACGGAGTTCCTGTTGCAGAATGTTGTCTAATGCCGGATAATCGCCATCATACTTATTGCGACGGTTAACGTTGGCAGCAGCAGCACCAGGTGTTGCATGGTCAATAGGAACTGAAGTCACCAAACCAGTAGATTTACCAACTTGGTTCGCCGTTTTGAGAATTGTTTCTAGAGGATTCTCAAAAATATCAACGCTAATAGCGCTGTTGTAGCTCTTGACCCCAGTGTACAGAGTTGTTGCGGTGTTTGCCGAGTCAGGATAGCTGTACTTAATATATTCTGGGTCATTACCGGGAGTCCAAGGGTTAACACCACCTCTGGTAGGGTCATAACCTACTAGATTCCCAACAGCACCATCACTGACTTTTGCGCCACCTATTGGGGTATTACCTGGGTTAAAAGTTGGATCAAAGGTGAAACCAGGACGAACCTGGCTCTCTCCGGTAATGGGATTGGTATCGTCAAGAGCTGAATTAGCAGTGCTAAAAACTCCATTACTACCAGCGATCGTTGTCCCGTAGGTAGTTGCTAAACCGTAGCCTTGGAGTGTTTGAAAGTTGAGTCCTTGACCCTTACCTTGTGTATAAAAATCACTCAGGTTAGCGCCTGTCTTACCATTTTGAATCTCTTTGTAGATGGACGCAGCACGAGCCATTTGCCAGCCCATACCATCCCCAATCATAAGAATGACGTTCTTAGCCATGAAAGAGAATCTCCCTGTGTTTAATTGTTGAGATGGTGTTAGCTCTAGTGAAATCAAAAAAGTAATATGGTGAGGAAAAACTAATAGTTTTTGCTTCAAAGATGTAATTGACTTGTAAGCTTGTTGACTCTGAACTATTAAATATCAACCACCATAACTGACATTTCACGAGAGCTTTTAAGTAACAAAAATGACAATGTTAGTTTCACCTTAATTAACTTACACAGCAAAAGTTGTGAAAATATTGTGGAATGGTTAACAAACCTTATATTCCAATCTTTTGCTAAATCTATTGCTAAGAACTTGCTGGATGTTTTTGATAATATAAAAAGTTTTTTAAGGACTGAAATTATCTATCTTTAGTAAGATGAAAATCTCTAATTTTTGTATATTTTCACAATAAATAATCAGTACAGCTTCATTAACTTTGGCTATGTAATGAAGCTGTAACAATTAGCTTACGCCAACAGGCTAAACTACACTAGCTGAGAAAGTAAAATTATTTGCTGTGAGGCTAGTTGATGTAATTCCCAACAATGAAGCTAACTCGGTATTTCCTATTTTGACTAAAGTGTCACTACCCTGTTGTAATAGTGTCAGGTCACTCAACTGAGTAACACTAATACCGCCTAAGCCCAATTTTATCAATGCCGATCGCAAAATCAGTCACAATGTTCTTGCTAGTTGGCAGACTGGCGTTAGCAATCCAGAATTGGTCAGCACCAGTACCACCACTGAGGCGATTACCACCACCTTGACCAGCAAATAGTACATCATCGCGATCGCCACCAAACAGCAAATCATTCACACTTGAGAAGAGTTTGTCATCTCCAGAACCACCGTAGAGACGGTTATTGCTACCCTTACTCGTGAGGCTGTCGTTACCTGAACCACCGAATAATGATTGGCGAGAACCTTCAATTACTGTGAGACTATCATTACCTTCCGCCCCAAACAAATTATTACTACCACTGGCTTCTATTAGGGTAATAACATCATCACCATTGCCACCATCAGCACTGGTATTTTGAGCCGGGCCATTTTGACCAACTAAATATCTGATCATTACCGTCATTTCCAGAAACTGAAGAGTCACTTCCTGCAAGCACTATGTCGTCACCGTTTCCGGCTAGGATTGTGTTACCTTGAGTGCCTTCTACAAAGTCTGCTCCATCACCAGTATTAAAGAATTGCCCTGGTTCAAGATTGACAGTATCGCTGTTGTTGGAACCCGAAACCATTGGGGAAAGTAGGCTGTACAGTTGTCAGGTTATTGGGTAGTTCCAATATGCCGAGTTTTTCAGCAGCAGTATTACCCGTAACGTTAAAGTCGTTGTCGTTAATCCAGGCTAGAGTGTTGGGTGCTACCAATGCTAGACCTTCTAATTTTTCGACTCCGGTGTAGCCTAACTGAGCAGCATTAGCGATTAAGCTTTTGCTAACAGGGGTAATATTGGCAGCAACTAACTCCGCAGAGGTTAGTTGTTCGATGGTTTTATTAGCTGGCAAAGTAAAGTTAGCATGGTTATTGATGTTCGTTGCCCCAGCTAAATCAATTTGGTAAATTAGTTTATTGCCAGCAGATGTACCATTGTCATCTCGCTCAACTACTGCAAATTTGCCGTTACCTAAAGATACTGCATCGCCAATTTTGTCAGTTGCTGGTAAACCTTCCAGGAGATACAAATATTCTCCTGTTACCTGCTTGGTGACAATATCAAACTCTAGAATTCGCAGATTGAGAGAACTTCTGGAAGTCGCATCATTGGCGACATCTGGATTATCAATTGGACTCTGAATAAAGGCATATAATTTATTACCTTCCAGGGCGACAGCTTCAAATCCTCGGTTATTGCGGCGTTGGGCGTAAACTTCTGGCAAAACCTCAGTGCCAAATGTTGCAGCTGGTTGATCTGGGTTGGGTGCAGTGGCAGTTCCTTGAGGAATAAAGCGGTCAATTAGTTTACCATCAACATCAAAGTGATAAATTGCCGGACGGTATTCATCTACCATCCAATAGTCTCCATTTTCCGCAATTACAATTCCCTCTAAGTCAGCACCCAAAGGATCGTTAGCGAGAACATTGTTGTCTAAGTCAACGGCAATTTCATCTGTGTAGGCTAAACCGTTTCCTACAGCTTGCAAATTAGGCAGTCCCGTTAATGGCGTTGTCCCATCTTGACGGAATAGCCCCGTTCTCTTGGTAATATTGATTTCACCTGTGCTGCGGTTGAGTTCAAAGCTGACTATTTCTGGCTGGAAGTCGGGTAATAAAAATGGTCTGTTTACACCATCAGGTTCTCCATTGGGGCCTCGGTCTGTGTGGGTGACAAACTTCAGGTTGCCATTTGCTGCAAACCCTTGGAAATACAACCCAGAGAAACCACCTAATAAAATATCTTGATTTTCAGAGGTTGTTCCTAACTTGGGTAGGTTTTCAAATTCATAGATAGTTAACTTGGGTTGAGCAACAGGATTGCGTGGATTGTAACTAGTAGTGTCGATATTTAGAGAATTGGGGAAGGCATTGGCAATATTTTCCCAAGGTACAAACTTGAAGTTAGAACTGATATTTTCTTCTTCGCCTTCATCACTAACTATTGTGGCAGGTTCATTAGAGCCATCTTGAGTGACAAATAAACCAAATGGAAAGTTAGCCCCAAGTGGCACGTTAATTACATCTGCACCGTCTGACTCTTGTACGCTGTCAATGGCCCCATTGTTACCAACGGCAAAGTTACCCACATATTCGTTGTTACCTTCACGAGTATAGGCAACAAAGGTATTGTCACCTTGGCTAGATGCTAATAAGTAGCCTGTGCCATTTTTTGCCGTAATAAATGGTCAGTCCTTCTACGTCATCGGTGAGGTAATTACCACCCAAATCTCTGACTCGATCAATTAGCTTGCCAGTTGTGCCACCGTTTGGTTCTGCTTGAAACTTCCAGATACCTACATTTTCTTGTCCAATGTAGAGGAAGCCAGTTTCTTGGTCTACTACCATACCCTCTGTTTGCGGATCGCGTTCCTCAATTGTCGGTACGGTGAATTCCCGCACCCGTTCAGCCCCAATTTGGCCATTACCTTTGTCAATCAGTTTAAACTGAGCTATGTCTCCAGTTTCTCGCCGACTGGTAAAGACATAGTAATCATTGGTTACAGGGCTACGGTATAAGGTAAGTCCGTAAGAACTGCGAGTTGATGCAGAATAGGGAGGTTCAAAAGGTGCTGCTTGGAAGACAGTAGCAATATTGCTATCGGTGATATCTTCCAGGTATTGTCCGGGGGTAGAAGGATTGGGGTTAATTTTGAAGATTGCTAGTTTGTCGTTGTTGCGATCGCTAGCTACGGCAATATCAATCGATTGATTGCCTAATTTAAAACCGTATTGCAGGTCAATATTGTTGTAGCGAATGCTACCCGGATTAACTGTTTGCAACAAATTACCGGACAAGTCATAAACCCGCAGTCCAGCATTTTTGACTGAGGTTAATACTAAGCTATCGGCAGAATTTGTAGCATTAATATAGATTGCAGGATCATCAGCATCAGCCCGTTGATCTACTGGCAGGGTTTCATCATCCAACAAATCGGGACGGGTTTCTAGCGTGGGTGCAGCAGTTGGAACTAAGTCTGCATTCAAGGTTAGGATTTGGGTAAATTGGCTTTGATTGAAGTTGTTATCACTTACCAGCACAATCGACTGGCTACCATCTGCTAGTTTGGGGCCAAAGGTAATACCTTCGATGTTATCTGTACCGTTAGGCAAATCCAGATCATTTAAATTTAATAGCAGACGCTTTTGAGCAGGTTGGATCGCAGCTAGTTGTTCAGCACTCAAATTATTGAGAGAATCGTAGAAGCTAATGTCTGTTGATCCTTGCAGGGAAACTTCGTAGATTTTGATAGTGTTGCCTACACCTTGGGCAAAGGAACGCTCTAACGCCAGTAATGTGCCACGATTATCTATTGCTAGTAAATCTGTCAAGCCATTATCAGCAAAGCCTGTGCTAGGGTTGGGCACATCAGCGATCGCATCGGTAATATAAAGGTATTCTTTTTCTGGTTGTCCACTAAGTAGATTGTATTGCAGAATTCGAGAAGGGCTACCACTAGTGAGTGAAGCCCTTAATCCATCTTGAGAAAGCGCGTTTTCGGTGGCGGTGAATAGGGTTTTCTGGTCGGGTGTAATGGTGAGGCTTTCAAAGGCTAAGTTATTGTAAACGCCTGATGTCTGCGTATCGCCTGCATCTACAATACCGTTGCTGTTGCTATCCTCAACTACTGGTAGGAATTTGCTGGGGACAAATAGCGATGCCTGCGGCGGTAAACTACGCAATTCTTGACCCGTTGTCAGGGAAAATTCCTTAATAAAGGGATTGCTAACACGACCAGCAGTAGGATTAACTTCGCCTTCTGAAGAGATGAAGATTGTCCCATTATTGGTTAAAGCAATGCCTTCAGGGTCAATGCTAAATGTTGCAAATAAGTTGCCATTGCTATCTTTCAGGGGCGTGACATTGGTAAAAGTCACCCCAGTATCAGTAGTAAAAGTATAGAAGCGGGCGGGGCCAAATTGAGAGCGATCGTCTGAGACAGAGTAGTAGCGGTTGTTAGCTGCATCGTAAGTGATACCAGATAATCCGCCCACTGGAGTCTGTACCCCATTTACGGTTCCCGCCGCGCCAGTAGGAATAAAACCAGTAACAAAGGTAGTTTGTTCCAGAAATCCTGCACGAGGAATGGTTTTACCTGGTTCATTTGGCCCAGTCTGCACATCTGTAAATACTAAGCGATGGTCAGAACTAGGGAAAGGAAAAGTACCTACCAAGGGAAATGTCGGGTCAGTATTCAGAGGCCAAAATACTCCTGAGTTGGCAATTGTCAGGTTAGCGGACGGTAGCACATAATCAGCTCGCAGGTTGCCTGGAGCCGTATCAGCAAAGTCTGCGGTGTCAAAACTAGGATTCCCTTTTTGGCTGGCGTTTGCACCACCTTGTAAGTCTGCTTGTTGGGAGCCACCAAGACTAGTAGGAATGAAATTAGTATTAATATTGGGATTTTGCAACAGTTGGCGAATAGCGTTGTCAAAACTATCACCATCTAACGGATCGGCATTTTGATCGCCCACAATCACAAAGCTTGAACCAGCAGCAATCCCGCCGATTTTTCCCTTGTCATCGTAAATATAATTACTTGTACCAGGGGTAATATAGTCTGCCCAAAAACGGATCTCGTCGTGGTTACGTTTACCGTTGCGGTCTTCCACGCCATCAAAGGTTGGAGGTGTGGGGTGGCTGGCGAGGACATGAATTGTCTCACCGTTTACCTGGATTGGGACATCCCAATGACTCTTGGAGGAGAGGCGTAAAACTTCCAGTTCATCCTGAGAATACCAATCATTGGGCTGTGGTGTTGTCGGATCATCAGGAAGCAAAGCATTGGGCATATCCTTCCAGAGGAAGTTTTGGAAGGTGCGGACGTTAGCTGTATCGATGGGATATTTGGACAACAGCAACATCCCAAATTGACCAGGAAAATTGCCGAATCCGAAGGCATCATCGCCATATCCCGGTTCGCCTGGGGTTGTAACTACTGCGCCGTTGTTGTTCAAGTCAAACCCAGAGGCAATACCCGTATTGGAAGGAGCAATGTAAAAGTAAGGGTAATCAACAGGATTTGCACCATTCTGGCTGACTGCAAGGTAATTTTCCTTGAATAACTGAACTGCTTCTTGGGAGTAGTCAAACTCATTAATCAGCAGCACATCTGGGTTGTTACGCTGAATAATTTCCGCAACAGCTTTTGCTTGAGTATTGTCAGGGGTAGACAGATCGGTTACTAACTGACCTTCTGCGTTGCGATTCAAAGAAGCATTGAACTGAGAAAAGCGAACTGTGCTTGTAGTTACCATAGGTTAGCTCTGAGGTAGATTTCACTTGATCCGATCGCCTTCAAGTTTCCCTAAAGGCGATCGCTTAAATCTGCGTTAAACAAAGACGAAACGAGTATCTGTTGCCAAATTGGTATTGCGGTTTAACCCGTTTTCCACAACACCAATCAATTCTGTACCACTGTTAGTGAAAATACCTACAGTTGATCTAATTGCAGACACGCCTAGTGAGTAATTGCTAGCACTTCCTTTGAGCTGAATCTGATCGTTTGCTCGGAAGCTGGCAACATTGGCATAGTCAAGATTGCCGGAACTGGCATAGAAAACTGAAGTAGCATCACCCAAGACGTAAGTATCTACACCCTGATTAATGATGAGTGGGTTGAGTACGTCAATTTCGTTTGTGCCACCCCCCCAACCAATTAGGCGGTCATTGCCAAATCCACCTGAGATTGTGTCATTACCAAGTCCACCTGAGATTGTGTCATTGCCAAGTCCACCATCGATTGTGTCATTGCCAGCTTCACCTGAGATTGTGTCATTGCCAACTTCACCTGAGATTGTGTCATTACCAAGTCCACCTAAGATTGTGTCATTGCCAAGTCCACCGAAGATGATGTCATTGCCGCCCTTGGCATCAAGGTAGTCATCGCCAAGTCCACCATCGATCGTCTCATTGCCATCAGTGCCGATGACGCGATCGCTCCCAGTTAGGGCATTGACTGTGTTCAAACCACTAAGTTGGTCGATAAAGATAATGTCGTTGCCAAATGTCGCCTTGTTATTAGCAACAGTCAGATCAAAGCGATCGCTAACATTAGCGCCACTGCTATCAGTGGCAGTAACTGTGACTCCAAAGATGCCAATTTGGGAGATAGTGCCGGATATAACACCTGTATTAGCAACAATACTAGATCCAGTGGGTAAGCCTGTAGCACTGTAGCTGAGGGTGTCGCCTTGATCTACGTCAGCAAATTTGTTACTGACATTGAAAGAAAAAGGTTTGTTAGTAGAGATGATTTGGTCGTCAATCGGTTGTACTACAGTGGGAGCATTGTTTTTAAAGAGATTAAACCGAGCTACACTAGGGTCGTGATCGCTATCCTGATCGGCAAACTCTGAGTTGATGTGAACTACATCATACCCATCCAGCTTACTGAGCAAACTATTACTCACTAAAATGTGGTCAAGTGTTTGGGCGTTGCCTTCAAAGTTGTAGGTGTAACGCTCATTTTGAGGCAGAGTTTCAATTAATGAAGTCAGCCCAGCGCTTTCTAGAGTGGTGATAGGGTTAGAAAACTCAAAGTCATTCAAGTCACCTGCTACTACTACATTGGCATTGGGGTTGATCGCTAAAATACTATCAACAAAGTTTTTCACCAGAGTAGCTTGTTGCTGACGCTGGGTTTCGCTGGTAAGGGTTGGCGGTTGATTCACACCAAATAATGGTTGATCGCCACCTTTAGAATTGAAGTGGTTGCCAATTATATAAACAGTTTCACCCTTGAAAGTAAATTCCCCAACTAACGGCTTGCGACTGCTAGCAAAGGCCGAGTTGGTGGGGTCAATCAAACCAGGACTATTAGAAACTGTAGGAACACCAGAGACGTTACTAACTGTGGTGCTGGAAGTGGAAGTACCACCGGGGCGATCTACAAAGTTGACACGATTGGGATTAAATAAGAAGCCTACCCGGATATTTCCACCAGGTTCACCACCATTAGTACCGTTCACTGGGTCAATTTGGCGATATTGATATGTGGGGCCACCAGCCGCACTAATCGCATTAATTAATGTTTGGAAGGTGGTGCTGGCATCAACTACGCCATTATTTGTTGCCCCGTTGTTGTCCTGAATTTCTTCCAGACTAATAATATCTGGTGATTTCAGATTATTGACAATGCGGCTGGCAAGGTTATTAAACTTGGTTGCACCATCGCTTGGGTCAAGGTTTTCGACGTTGAAGGTAGCAACTGTCAATTGGTCAGTGGTGGGAGTTAAATTAGTGACTTCTCTTTGAAGGGTACTGTTCTGTACTACTGTGGGAGCAGCCGATACTAAAACTTCATAGTTGCTAAAGTCGTAGTTAACGACACCAGTAATACTGCTAAGTTGCGTACCAACATTAACTTCAGGTAGTACTAAGGCATTGTTGAGATCATCGATCTGAATCCGTTCAGGATTAAAATCTGAAGCACTAATTAGGCTACCACCGCGAGCTGTGCGCCCAGTGGCATTTGCCCCATTGTCTGCTAATACCCAAATTTCTTGTGATGTACCAAAGCTTGCAGTGGGTGAAGTGGCGATCGCATTATTGACCTGTACTCGCATTCCTTCTAAACTTTCGTAGAAGTCGATGCCATCCTGGGCAGGATCAAAAGTGGTCGTTCCAGTTTCGATATTACCAGTAGTGTCGTTATCGATTACTGTAGTTGGGATGGTTCTGCCGCCATTACCTAGAATTGTGGCAGTTGGCAAAGCATTGCCACTGGAGACTGTGACAATTGTAGGACTAGTAATTTGTGTTACCGTCAGGTTATTTGCATTATTACCGGGACGAAACTCCGCAACTGTTCCATTGACTAATATAGAATCGCCGACAGATACGGTTGGTGCTGATGCGGTGAAGACGAAAATACCTTCAGAAGTGCGTTCGTCGCTATCTGGGTTGGGGTCTTGCAAGTAAAAACCGTTACTAGCTGTAACCGTGACAATTCCCGCTACATTGCTGACGGTTTGACCTCTCAAGGGTGAGATATGCCCCGTTCCCTGAATGTCGTGAATCCGAATTGCGTCATTATCAGCGATCGCCACTGTAGCAGTAGCAGTACCCAGAGTATAATTGGCGCTGCTATTTAGAGTCAAAGTGACGGTTTCAGTTCCTTCAACTGCGGTATCATCCACAGGTGTAATAGTGATATCTACAAAGGATTGTCCGGCAGCGATCGTTGCTGTGCCTGTTAGGGCTGGGGTGTAATCTGCGCTTGTGGCTTGTCCAGCACCCGTTGCAATAGTATAATTTAACGTCAGGGTATTGGTAGTACTGCCTGTGCGAGAGATCCGGAAGATACCAGGGTCAGTGCCAGCTTCGGCTGCGTTGGCATCTTGGGCTGCGATCGCGATCGTGGGTAGAGAGGAAACAATAGTCCCTGGAGAGCCGATTTCCGTGCTTGAATTTACAGCGACAAATGCACCATTGACTCCCACAGTGCTTAGTGTTGCGATCGTGGCATTGTTTGACAAGGCGGCATTGTCGAAGGTGGCAAATGGGGCTGCGGCTGGAGATGCTCCGAAGACGACATTAGCTTGTAAAGCACCAGTGGCATTATAAATATTTACGGCATCACCACCCGTACCCAAGCCCGCGCCCGCACCAGAGTAGTTGCCGATTTTCAAGCTGGCTGGTGGGTTCGCACCGAACCAGTTGGATAGGAAAGTAGGATTGACGGTAGCTCCTTCGATAAAGATTACCGATTCACCTGCGCCGATGCTGGTGATACCGCTCAAGGCAACAGACGCAGCAAAGCTATTCGAGTTGTCGTCAATTTTCCAGCCGGTGATATCTACAGCGCTCAAACCCTTGTTGGTCAACTCAAACCAATCTGCGGCGACGGGCGAATTGCCACTACTCCAAGGAGCTACTTCAGTGATGAAGATACTGCTGGTGGTGGGATTTTCATTTACATCGGTGACTGATAAGCTAAATGCCGTAGTTGCATCTGGGTTATTGCCAACGGTGGTGTCATTTACATTGACGCTGACGTTGTAGCTGGTCTTAGTTTCAAAATCTAGGGTGGTTCCCGCTTTGAGGAACAAAGCATTACCCGTAATCTCAAAGAAGTTAGCATCTGCACCAGTCAAACCGAGGGTATTTGTTCCCAGAGCGTCATCACTAACGATAATGTTGGCGACTTTCAAGGGAGTTGCAGTACTGGTGCTTTCTGACAAGCTGGTGACGGTATTCGCAAGGCTGACGGCTACAGGAGCTTGATTGGTATATGTAAATGAGGACGGTGCATAGACCCAAAGTTGAGGATGATCTATATCACCTCCGCCCCCTTCGTTAACGACATAAATCAATCCATCCTTGTCCACCGTGATTCCTTCATTCCCCTGATCCACAACGGATAAAGGATTACCCGCATCGGAGACGATGGTTAATGAGCTAGAGATATTCCCAGTGCGATCGATGTTGACGATCTTGCCGGATTCTTGGCTCAAGATCAACAGGCGGCTTGAGTCGGGTTGCCCGTTCAAGGCTGATAGGTTCGACAATGCGAAAACATCCGCGAAGTCTACAAGTCCGGCCAAAGCTGGATTGAAAAGATCGGTCGAGTTGACTGTGGTAGCCGAACCGTTGCTTGCAGTTCCCGCCGCAAAATCGATGTTTGTTTGAAAAATTCCTTCGGGTGTAATCTCCTTAACTGCAATGAAGCCACCAGTCTGTGGGTCATAGGAGATACCTTCGATACCAATATTTCCCACCGTCGTACCGAGCTTTACAGTTTGGACATTGCTTCTGGTAAGGGTAGTTCCTGGGGTATATGTAAACAAATTAGCCTGTCTCTCTCGCTCCTCAATCAAGACAAACTTGCCGTCACCAACATACGTAAGCCCTTCTGTATCGTAGAATTCCGTCCCTTGGGGACTGCTGCCAGAAGCTAGCGTCATTGAGTCGATTAATTGTCCCGTCTTCGATACTTGCACGATCGCTCTACCACCATCGCCAACAACGAACAGCGTGTCGGTATCCTTGTTGTAGGTAACAGCCGAGGCTTCTTGAGCCAGTAAGCTGTTGGTTGGCGCAGTGGTTCGCGTCGGTTCGGGTAGGTCGTAACGTCCGATGCGGACGTATGTAGAGAGATCAATGGAACCTACAGGCGTATCGTTATCAGCGATCGCCACTGTTGCAGTAGCAGTAGCACCCAAAGTATAATCGGCGCTGCTATTTAGAGTCACACTGACGGTTTCAGTTCCTTCAACTGTCGTATCATCGACGGGTGTAATGGTGACATCGACAAAGGATTGTCCGGCAGCGATCGTTGCTGTACCTGTTAGGGTTGGGGTGTAATCTGCGCTTGTAGCTTGTCCAGAACCCGTTGCAACATTGTAATTTACCGTCAAGGCATTGGTGGTACTGCCTGTGCGAGAGATCCGGAAGATACCAGGGTCAGTGCCAGCTTCGGCTGCGTTGGCATCTTGGGCTGCGATCGTGACAGTGGGGGTTGCATTGATAGTGAAGGCGGTTTGGTTCAGCGCTGTAATAAGAGTTGCCCCAGTAGTCAGCGTCCAATTAGCAGGGTTGTTAACAATTGCCTTGAATTCGGCAAAGGTATTTGCTGTACGAGTACCGGTATAGACTGCCGATTCCTCACCTGTCAAGAAGCTTATACGGCTGTCGGCAGGTAGCGAGTTAGGTGCGACACCATCCTCTGCGTTGCCGATATTAATTCGTGCGATCTGTGTTGTCGGCGTGTCTGCCGTTGCCTCACTGGCAGCAAGATAGGCATATACCGAGTCGGCGGTTTGGCTAAAGCCGCGATTAGTAGACCCTGAAAAAGTTACCACAGCAGCTGTACCTACATTGGCAACTGGTCCACCAGTCACATCAAAATTGGTCAAAGTGACGATAGTCCCTGCGACAACACCGCCTGCTGGGGCAGTCCATTTAGTATATGATTCACCAGTGTTAAAAGCCGTTGCCGTCCCTGTTGTAAGTTCGTTGTCGGTAAAATAGATGACCGTTCCCTCTGGAATAGCAGCTAGCGTAACAAAAGCTACCCAATCGTCAGGTACACCCGCAGTATTGATACCTATAAATGCAACGTCGCCAGAATTAAGTGCCATATCTAAGACCTCTTTGATAAATTAATGATGATGCCCAAAATGCTTAATTCACTTCGGAATACCTGTTGAGTATCGCTACGTTCGCCAAAGGCATTGGCCTTGAGATTTATCCAAAGTTGTCCGCACTTTGTAACAGTTCAAAAGCGATCGCTATGCCCACCGCAACCACGATCATTGGTGGGGCGATCGCATCCAATAACCACATACTTCATCCAAAAAGTGACTATGTAGTAAAAAAATTACATATTTCAGTAGTATTTGTCCGTATTCAGCAACCTCAAACTATCTCGGTAACATTAAGAAACCGCTAGCAAAAGGTTAAAACAACAAATATTTGCTATGGCATCTCGTCCGCCCATAAAAAAAGGCGGACAAGATGCCCGCCCCACAATAAGTAGTTGGATATTTTTATGTGAAAGTAATTTTGTATTAAAAACCACTCCTGTCTATCGGAACTTACCAGGATTTAAGCGAACATTAGGCTGAGACTGACGACGAATTGCTACTCCATTGCGAAGATTTCTAGCGGTACCACCATCTTTGCGATCGAGGAAAGGTTTGAGATTAATCCCACTTTTAGACGAACTAACCCGATTATTGCCACCGCCTAGAAGTGTGCGTCCTAAATTATATAATTCATTGCCTCCCCTACTGCGATCGCCATAAGTGTTAACGGCTATAGTTTGTTGTCCACTGTCAGCAGTAGTCAAGTTCTGAAAAATGCTATTGCGGATAACATAGGGATCTTTCCCAGGCGGGACTGTCAGCACAATCCTACAGGTTGAATTAGCTTCAGTTGTGACGCAGACAATATTTTCGTTATTTTCTACAGATGTTTGGAGTTCTTGTAATCCATCTGGGCGATAAAGTTCTAAACGACTGGCAATTGCTGCACAACGCCTTTGTGCGTCCCAACCACCGCCCAAAGCCGCAGGTGCTGCCCAAGGAAAGAATTGTCCTGGTTGGCTTTGTGGCTGATACATCACAGTATACTGACCATTGTAAGTCTGACAGGTAAACCGAGTTGTACCGTCAGCAGAGGGCGAAGGTGGTACGCCTGTGGATGTATCTATTGGTACAGGTGCTGATGTACCACCTGATGGTACTGTTGGTACTATTACACCATCGCCAGTAGAGTCATATTGCGCCATTGCTGCCGAATTGCCCAGACATAAAGATAAGCTAAGACTACCCAAAGATATAAGTCGTAGCAGTTTCGATGACATAAATCATCCTCCAGTAGAAATCGGTAGGGAATTGATAGTTTAAGTGACGAATAATTCTAGTTTTTGATTCATCAAAAACGTTATTTTTCAAAATTATATATAAATAATTTCTATCTCCGGACTCCTTAACGCAAATTACCTCACCTAGCCGAACTGCCAATGACTTCGTTTTCTCGGCTAGCGTCGTTGCTTATTATGTTCGCCACGCTGCACTAGGCGAACATAACTATCCAGTTGAAACTGCGGTTTTTATTTATGTAGACTGTAGCAAATAGTTCGTTATTGCAAGTAAGCATTACAATCGTTACCGTACTGTCGTTTCGCGAGAATCCAACGTTACCCTCAAGGGGATTCCATTACTAGCTGGTAAAATCCCTGTTTTCCTTGCTCTTCAAGGCATTAATTCTTCTCGTCATCTCAAGATGAGCGAACGTACAGTTAATACTCCCATTAAAAACCACCTCTAAAATTTTAATTTTCAATGAAGATGTATTGAAAATTACTATGATTTCGAGGAAATAGGCGAGAATAAGAAAACTAAATCTTAAAGTCAGTGCCCTTTCATACAAACATTGTAAGATTACGGCACAACTTGTTATTAAATTAGTCTTTTAATATCATCTCAAAGCTAAAAAGTAAACTATGCCTAAGTAAAAATACTAGTAAATAAACATATAAGCAGGAAAAAGAACAACATTATCTTAAATACACTAAATTACTCATTACTCACTCAATACCGTACTCGATTTACATAATTCATTAATTTATCCAAAATCTATATCGATTACTATACAAAATTATGTTTCATATAAATTTTAAAACAAAGTTGAATAATTTGTAGCCAGTAATCATCCTGATTTTGTATATTTTAATAGTCACATTAACTGCATTGTTAACCCGTAAATGTGTAGAGTTAAAAATGCAGCAACGCTTAAAAACCACATATTTTTCCAAAAATATATTTGTTGTGAAAATTAAATATGAAACAAATAACTAATTCATTGGCTAAAAATAAAAATGAATTGCTGGTAGATGAGCGTCAAACCTCATTATCAGAAAATAACTTACAACGAGATTATTTATTGAAAGAATCCCAAAAGCATCTACTAAGCGAGTGTAATCGTACTCAAACTGATTATCATCAGCAAACATGTATTCATCAGTTGTTTGAAGCACAAGTAGAAAAAACACCTGATGCTATAGCACTAATCTTTAATAATCAGCATCTCAGCTATAGAGATTTGAATAGTCGTGCTAATCAACTAGCACAACATCTGCAATCACTGGGGGTAGGCACAGAAACTCTTGTAGGAATCTGCATAGAGCGTTCCTTAGAAATGATTGTAGCACTTTTAGCTATCCTTAAAGCAGGTGGAGGTTATGTACCACTAGATTCAGGGTATCCACAAGAACGTTTAGCTTTCATGCTATCAGATACTCAAGTATCAATCCTATTAACTCAAAAAGAACTAGTTGCCAAATTACCTCCTCATACAGCATTTGTAATTTGCCTAGATGCAGATTGGCATGAGATCGCCCAAAATAAAAAAGAGAACCTAACCACTAGTATCACTCCTGATAATTTGGCTTACGTCATGTATACATCAGGTTCTACAGGTACACCTAAAGGTGTTAGCGTTATCCATCGTGGTGTAGTTAGGTTAGTCAAAGAAACTAATTATGTCCACCTCACACCTGAAGAAGTAATTCTGCAACTTGCTCCTATTTCTTTCGATGCTTCAACTTTTGAAATTTGGGGTTGCTTACTTAACGGTGGGCGGCTTATAATCTACCCTTCTCATACACCATCTTTAGCAGAATTAGGGCAGATTATTCAGCAATACCAAGTTACTACTCTTTGGCTGACAGCAGGATTATTCCACCTGATAGTGGATGAAAAACTTGATGCTTTAAAATCACTTCGTCAACTTTTAGCAGGTGGCGATATCTTATCTGTTCCCCATGTGCAGAAGTTTCTCCAAGCAGTAGAGAACTGTCAGCTAATTAATGGTTATGGGCCAACTGAAAATACAACTTTTACCTGCTGCCATCCTATAACAGCAGCACTGCAACCAGGTGTATCTATTCCTATTGGTCGTCCAATTGCTAATACTCAAGTTTATATATTAGATAACAACCTCCAAGCAGTATCAATTGGAGAAGCTGGCGAATTGTACATTGGTGGTGATGGATTAGCTAGAGGCTATTTAAACCGTCCTGAGTTAACTGCTGAAAAATTTATTTTTCACTCTTTTGATAACAATTTATCAACGCGCCTTTACAAAACTGGAGATTTAGCTAGTTATCTTTCAGATGGCAATATCGAGTTCTTAGGTCGTATTGACAATCAGGTAAAGATTCGTGGTTTTCGAATTGAGCTAGGAGAAATTGAGCGAGAAATTGCACAACATCCTGATGTTAGGGAAATTGTCGTTTTAGCTCGTCAAGACGAAACAAATGAAAAACAGTTGACAGCTTATATTGTTCCTCACCATAACAGTGGATATACGCACAACAAATTACGGAGTTTCTTGCAACAGCAACTACCTAATTACATGATGCCATCGGCATTTGTGATGTTAGAATCACTGCCTTTGAATGCAAATGGCAAAGTAGATAGAAATAAATTGCCAGCACCAAGTAGAGAACGTCCGCAACTGGAACAAGCGTATATTTCTCCTCAAACTGAATTAGAGCGTCTGCTTGCAAGCATTTTATCCGAGCTACTCAAAATAGATCGCGTTGGAATTGATGATAATTTCTTTGATTTGGGAGCAACTTCAATCTCAATTCTCCAAGTTGCTGTGCGAGTACAACAGGAACTTAGTATTGAGCTATCTGCTGTAAAGCTATTTCAATATTCAACGATTAGCTCTTTGGCAAAGTATTTGACTTCAAAACAGAATAGCCAACCGTCTTCTGACAAACTGCAAAATCGCGCTCAACGCCAGCAAACAGCTCGGACACGTCGCCGTAATCATCAACAAGGTGTTTAAACAATGGTAAATATCCAAGCATCCGATAACCAAGATCCTCTTGATGGTGTTGCCATTATTGGCATGGTAGGAAGATTTCCTGGCGCTGGAAATGTCGATGACTTTTGGCGCAATCTCTGTGAGGGATTAGAATCAACGACTTTCTTTGAAGATGAGGAACTAGACCCTAGTATCGACCCGAACCTTTGCAAAGATCCTAGCTACGTAAAAGCTAGAGGAATTATTTCTGGGGGAGAAACCTTTGATGCTGCCTTCTTTGGTGTTAATCCACTCGAAGCTGTGGTTATGGATCCACAAGCCAGAGTTTTCCTGGAGTTGGTTTATGAAGCCCTAGAAAATGCTGGTTACGAATCAGAGTCTTTTGAAGGTTTGATTGGTTTATACGCTGGTTGTGGTCAAAATACTTATTTTGCTAACCACATCTCTGGACGCATGGAAATTGTCGATCGCATCGGCGAATTCCAAACGATGTTAGCAAATGAAAAAGACTTTTTGACAACTCGTGCCGCTTACAAACTCAACCTCAAAGGCCCAGCCGTCAGCGTCAATACAGCCTGTTCTACTTCTTTGGTAGCAGTTATTCAAGCTTGCCAAGCCTTAACCAGCTATCAATGCGATTTGGCTTTGTCTGGTGGTGTATCTATGACTACACCTCAAAATAGCGGTTATATGGCTCAAGAAGGCAGTATGCTCTCTGGGGATGGGCATTGTCGTCCCTTTGATGCCAGCGCTCAGGGCACAATGTTCAACAATGGAGCAGGAGTGGTTGTCCTCAAGCGTTTAGAAGATGCACTCAATGATGGCGATCGCATCTATGCTGTAATTAGAGGATCTGGTATCAATAATGACGGTGCTGATAAGGTAAGTTTTACGGCTCCTAGTGTCGATGGACAAGCAGAGGCCATTGCAATGGCACAAGCTGATGCTAACTTCCACCCAGAAAGCATCTCTTATATTGAAGCTCACGGTACAGCAACACCTTTGGGCGACCCGATTGAAATTGAAGCGCTGACCCAAGCATTTCGTGTACATACAGATGCTAAACAATTTTGCGCCATCGGCTCTCTTAAAAGCAATGTCGGACATTTAGTAGCGGCGGCTGGAGTAGCAGGGTTAATTAAAACCGCTCTCGCCCTGCATTATAAAAAAATTCCCCCTAGTTTAAATTTTGAGGCTCCCAATCCCAAAATTGACTTTGCCAACAGCCCCTTCTATGTAAATACCGAACTCGCTGAATGGACAGAGGGTGAAACTCCGCGACGAGCCGGCGTGAGTTCCTTTGGTGTCGGCGGAACTAATGCTCATATTGTGTTAGAAGAAGCGCCACAAATCCAAAGTTCAGGATCTTCGCGCCCACAGCAGCTATTGTTGCTATCGGCAAAAACTAGTACAGCTTTAGAGGCTGCAACCGCAAATTTGCAGCAGCATTTGCAGTATAATGCCGAAATTAATTTAGCTGATGTAGCTTATACCCTACAGCGAGGGCGTAAAGCCTTCAACTACCGACGCAGTATAGTTTGTCACGATATCACAGATGCGATCGCAGTTCTGCAATCTTTAGATCCAAATCAAGTAAATACCCGACATACAGAAATCCGCAATCCAGCCGTTGTCTTCATGTTCCCCGGACAAGGGTCGCAATATGTGAACATGGGGCTGAATCTCTACAACCGCGAACCTGTATTTCAGGAGGTAGTAGATGAATGTACGGAAATCCTTAAACCTTTGTTGCGCAAGGATTTGCGAGAAATCATGTATCCCGCACCGAGCGACCGCGAAACTGCGGCTATCTCCCTGCGGCAAACCTGCTTTACCCAACCAGCATTATTTGTTATTGAATACGCTTTAGCAAAACTGTGGCAGAGTTGGGGAGTCAAGCCCCAAGCAATGATTGGTCACAGTATTGGTGAATTTGTCGCCGCCTGTATAGCGGGTGTATTTTCCTTAGAAGATGCGCTGATGTTGGTTGCAATTCGCGGTCGCTTCATGTGGGGATTACCGACAGGGGCCATGCTCTCAGTGCGCCTACCAGCCAAAGAGGTAGAGCCGCGACTGAGTACAGAACTTGCGATCGCTGCAATTAATGGCCTTTCCCTGTGTGTAGTTTCTGGCCCTACAGAAGCGATCGCAACTCTGCAAAAACAATTAGAAAGCGAAGAAGTTGTTTGTCGCCATTTACACACTTCTCACGCTTTCCACTCTCCTATGATGGATAGCATTATTGCCCCCTTTGCTGAGGTCGTTGGGAAAGTTAAATTATCACCTCCGCAAATTCCCTTTGTTTCCACAGTTACCGCCGACTGGATTACAGCCCAGCAAGCAACTGATCCGATGTATTGGGCTACACATCTACGTCAGACTGTTCGATTTGCAGAGGGGATACAAACAATCTGGCAGGAGCCAGAACGCCTACTGTTAGAGGTCGGGCCACGAATCACAACTACAACCTTAGCCCGCCAACAAGCAAAAGATATTAAACAACAGATAGCGATTCCTTCTCTGGGTGATAACGCAGAGAACGAAGCCGAATGGACGGCATTACTCAAGGCAGTAGGACAACTGTGGCTAGCAGGAGTATCTATTGACTGGAGCAATTTCTATCAAAGGGAAACGCGACAACGAATTTCTCTGCCTACCTATCCCTTTGAACGCCAACGCTTCTGGATTGATCCTCCACCTCATCCCAATCGTGCAGCAACTCCCAAACTTGCAAATCCCCAGTTATTAGAAAAAATCCAAACTATGACAACATCCCCTCAGCAAAAGCTTATTCCCCTGCTCAAAGAAATTATCGAAGAAACATCAGGATTGGAAATTGCTAATGTTGACGACTCGACAACATTTTTAGAAATGGGATTAGATTCCTTATCTCTAACGCAGGTCGGGTTAGCTTTGAAGAAAAAATTTAAAGTTAAGGTAACACTTAGGCAGTTACTAGAAATTTGCCCAAACTTAGTAACGTTGGCTGACTTGATCAATCAAGCCATGTCTCCCGAAGCTTTATCTGCACTAGGATTAACAGAAACCGTTGCAGACCCCATTTCAGAACCACCATTGCCAGAACCTGCACCTGCAACCACATCACCCACTTTGGTAGTGCATGAAGTTCATAGAAATGGATCAAATGGATCTGCACCTAAGATTTCCCTCCAACCTGCTGCATCTAATAGCGTCCTAGAAAGTGTGATTAATCAGCAGCTACAAATTATGAGCCAGCAATTGGCGCTATTGGGTAATAACAGCCAATCTTTAACAGTCCCAGTTGTACCTGCCGCGACATCTCAAAATAATGGTGTCAAGCCACAAAATGCTGTATCTATCCCCCCAACCCAAAAGAGCAAAGAATCAGCATCGGTAGACACAGAGTCAAATGGTGCGAAAAAAGCATTTGGTGCGGCTGCTCGAATTGAAAAGACCCAGACTAAGACTCTAACAACGCAACAACGCACTAATTTAGACAAAATTATCCAAAGATATACAAAACGGACTCAAAAATCTAAAGAATTTACTCAATCTCATCGCCCTTACTTAGCAGATCCAAGAACTGTTTCTGGGTTTAACCCGACGATGAAAGAGATGGTTTACCCCATTGTCGTCTCTAGTTCGTCAGGTTCTAAACTTTGGGATGTTGATGACAATGAATATGTCGATTTAAGCAATGGCTTTGGCTTGAATTTGTTTGGTTGGTCGCCACCTTTCATTACCGAAGCAATTGAAGCACAACTCAAACTCGGTATGGAAATTGGGCCGCAAACTCCCTTAGTTGGAGAGGTGGCGAAGCTGATGTGTGAGTTGACTAACTTTGATCGAGCAGCCTTTTGTAACACAGGTTCAGAAGCGGTTTTGGGAGCGATGCGGATGGCACGCACCATCACAGGGCGTAACTTAATTGCCATCTTTTCTGGAGCTTATCACGGAATTTTGGATGAAGTAATTGTTCGGGGTACAAAAAAACTCCGGTCAATTCCTGCTGCTCCTGGTATCCCACCCGAAATGGTAGAGAACATTTTGGTGGTGGACTACGATTCACCTGAGTCTTTAGAAATCCTCAGAAGCCGAGCTGATGAGTTAGCAGCAGTAATGGTGGAATCTGTGCAAAGCCGTCGCCCTGAATACCAGCCCAAGGAATTCCTTCAGCAATTACGTGATTTTACGGAAGAAGCTGGTATTGCCCTAATCTTTGATGAAATCGTTACCGGATTCAGAATTCACCCAGGTGGCGCTCAAGCCCACTTCGGTATAAAGGCAGACATAGCGACCTACGGGAAGATTGTGGGCGGTGGACTACCAATTGGAGTCATTGCTGGCAAATCGCAATATATGGATGCTTTGGATGGTGGATTTTGGCAGTTTGGCGATGACTCCGTTCCAGAGGTAGGGGTGACTTACTTTGCGGGTACCTTTGTCCGCCATCCTCTAGCACTAGCAGCCGCCAAAGCAGTACTTCAGCATTTGCAGAAGAGTGGCCCCAGCTTACAGCAAAATCTTAATGCAAGAACCGATAAATTTGTAGCGGAACTCATGGGTTATTTCCAGCAAGTTCAAGCACCCTTCACAGCTTATAATTTCGGCTCCCTGTTCATGGTGAAATCTGCACCAGAGTTCGCCTACGGAGATTTACTATTTTACTTGCTACGCGATCGGGGAGTACATATTTGGGATCACCGTCCTTGCTTCTTAACCACAGCTCATTCCGAAGCTGATTTGGCTTTCGTAATGGCAGCTTTTAAGGAGACTATTGCCGAAATGCAGTCTGCTGGCTTTTTGTCTGCACCGTCTGTAGAAGTAACAAATCGTGAAATTACCAATAACAGCCTACGCAATCGTCCTCCGCAACCTGATGCCAAATTAGGACGAGATCCACAAGGGAACCCCGCCTGGTATATTCCCGATACCGAGCGTCCTGGAAAATATTTACAAGTTGCAAGTGTTTCCTAAACTATTTTGAAACAGCAATTTTCCTTAATAAAGTAGCTAACAATTTTCCAACATTAAGGTTTTGATATGACTTTGATAGCTTCCTTTGGCAAAAATAATTTCACACAGCGAGAATTTTCTACGTAAGTATTACGGCTTTTATCTACAACTTAGGGATTAGCTAGAAATCATGTTCTAATTGTTAGATTGGAATTGCCGCACACTTAAAGACTGTCCCCTTGTGTTTTGGTCATATCAAAATGACCAAAACACAATTAAAAAAGAAATAAATATCCATTAAACAAGCAAAGTTCTACTGAAAATAACAATACAAAACTTATGCTTCACTCATTATTGATACCCAAAAGAATCAATGTATAAACACATTAAATCTCTTACTTCTATGCGTGGTATAGCAGCTTTAATTGTTGTTATACTCCATTTTTCATATTACGCTTTACCTAAAACAGGTTCAACTTTATCAAACTATAGTAATTTCTTTAAAAATGGATATTTATGGGTTGACTTTTTCTTTATTCTAAGTGGTTTTATCATGACCCACGTCTATGCAGAAGATTTTTACTCAAAAATAAGCTTAGATAACTACCGTTCGTATTTGTTTTCGCGTTTTGCCAGAATTTATCCTTTACATATATTTATTTTATCTCTGTTTATTGGATTAGAATTTATCAAATTTTTTTTACTAAATCATTCTGCTTTCACTGGTAAATTTAACTTAACTGCTCTTTTTGCAAACATTTTCCTTCTACAAGCATTCGATTTGAATTGTCCACCTTTATTTTGGTGTAATACCTATTGGAATGAACCTGCTTGGTCAATCAGTGTAGAGTTTGTTGTTTACTGTATATTTCCATTGTTATTATTTTTTTTATTAAGGAGTAGCGAAAAAAATGATTTGATAATTTATAGTTTTACTCTCTTCAGTATATTACTACTAATCACTTTTACCCGTGGCAATTTAGATAGTATTATTGGCATACCTTCGATAGCTAGATGCGGACTAGAGTGCATACTTGGTCTTATCACTTATAAAGTCTATCGTAGAGGTAATTATAGAAAGTATTTTAATCTTAATTTCCTGGCAATTATAGCCATAACTTGGATAATTATGATTATGCATTCCTACTGGCATCATTGGCGTAGCCTTCATGATTGGATTGTTTTGCCAGCTTTTTCTATACTTATTTTAGCTATATCTGTCAACAATAATGGTGCGATATCAAAATTTTTAAATTCCCGAATAATGCTATATCTCGGTACTATATCCTACTCAATTTATATGGTTCATTGGTTTATTCAAGAATTGTTAAAGCTGTTCTGGATTTATGGATTTCACAACGAGTTGGGCAAAGGATTCACGGAATACGAAGCATTGACATCTTTAGTAGTATTTCTTATGATGGTATTGATCGCTGCATCATTGACATATAGATTTGTAGAAGTTCCTGCTCGTAATTATTTAAAGTCTACAATCTTGCGTAAAGAATGTATTGAGCGCCAGTAGTTTGCCAAGACAGATTGAAATTTAACCACATTGAATAAATTAAGAAAATAATAGAGTTGTATGAGCTTATCACCTGTAGATTACCAATCCAGTTTAACTGCGGTTGATTTTGATCCATTTGCAGATGGAGAATTACTTCTAACCGCTCCTGCCACAGAATCACAAAAAGAAATTTGGGCTTCTGTGCAAATGGGGGATGCTGCCAATTGTGCTTATAACGAATCCCAATCTCTGCGACTAAAAGGCGAACTTGATGTCAAACTTTTCCAATCTGCGCTGGAAAAGTTAGTACAACGTCATGAAGCACTACGGACAACTTTTAGCACGAATGGCAATACACTCTGCATTGTTGCTTCTCGACAAATTGAAATCCCTATTATTGATCTTTCTAATCTGGAACTACAGGATAAACAAAAAAAATTAGCTAGTATCTTACGACAAGAGGTAGAGCAACCTTTTGATTTGGAACATGGGCCTCTATTTCGAGCAAAAATCGTTAAATTGCAGTCGCAGGAGCATCTAGCGATTTTGACAGCCCATCATATTATTTGTGATGGTTGGTCTTGGGCAGTACTAATGCCAGATTTGGGTAAACTCTATTCTGGCTTGATACAAGGTATTGTTCCTGAATTAGAAGAACCAGACTACTTAAGTGAATATGCAACTTTGCAGGAAGAAGAGGCGGATAGTCCAGAAGCGATCGCCACAGAACAATACTGGTTGCAACAATTTGCTGACACTGTACCTGTGCTGGATTTCCCTAGTGATCGTCCTCGTCCACCACTTAGAACCTTTAACGCCGCCCGTGAAGATTGGCATTTAAATCCCGAATTAGTTGCCAACCTCAAACAACTAGGGACAAAACTCGGTTGTAGCTTTATGACCACTATCCTCGCAGGATTCGAAGTCTGGTTGCACCGTCTGACAGGACAAAATGATTTGGTTGTAGGGATTCCAGCCGCCGGGCAAGCTGCTTTGGGGCAATATAATCTCGTAGGTCATTGTGTAAATTTACTACCATTGCGTAGCCAAGTTGATGGCGAAAAATCTTTCAGCGACTACTTGCGATCGCGGCGATCGGCTGTCTTAGATGCTTATGACCATCAACAATTTACCTTTGGTAGTCTGGTCAAAAAATTAGTTTTGCCACGGGATTCTAGCCGCATTCCCTTAGTTCCCATTACATTTAATATCGATCAGGGTTTAGACAGTGATAAACTCCCCTTCACCGGGCTGGAGGTAGAATTTTTCTCTAACCCCCGTGCATTCGAGAACTTTGAACTGTTCATCAATGCTACGGAATTACATGGTCAAATGACCCTGGAATGTCAGTACAACACTAATTTATTTGATGCTGGCACTATTCGCAACCGGATGGCAGAGTTTGAAACATTGTTATTGGGTATAGTTACTAACCCAAATCAAACGATTGCTAAATTGCCGATTATACCAGCAGTTGAGCAACAGTTATTAACAACATGGAACCAGACTCAAACAAATTATCCTCAAGATAAATCTATTCATCAGTTATTTGAAGAGCAGGTTGAGCGTACCCCCGATGCAGTAGCGTTGGTATTTCAAGAACAGCAACTTACTTATCGAGAGTTAAATATTCGCGCGAATCAATTAGCGCAATATCTGCAAACACTAGGAGTCGGCACAGATGTTCTTGTGGGGATCTGCGTGGAACGCTCCTTAGAAATGGTAGTAGGTCTTTTAGGGATTCTGAAAGCAGGTGGAGCTTACGTACCCTTAGATCCGGGTTATCCGCAAGAACGCTTGGCTTTCATGCTTTCAGATACTCAGATCAAATTATTATTGACCCAAAAACAGCTAATTGACAAGCTACCAAATCACACAGCAAGCATAATTTGTCTAGACACCGACTGGGATACCATCAACCACAAAACACCAGAGAATTCAATTGCTAGTGTCAAAGCTGACAACCTAGCTTATGTAATGTACACATCTGGTTCTACAGGTCAGCCCAAGGGTGTTAGTGTTATCCATCAAGGTGTAGTTAGATTAGTCAAAGATACTAACTATGTAAGTCTCACCGCCAAAGAAGTATTTTTGCAAATTAGTCCCATTTCCTTCGACGCTTCAACCTTTGAAATTTGGGGTTGTTTGCTTAACGGTGCAAAACTAGTAATATTCCCTCCCCATACCCCATCTTTAGACGAATTAGGGCAAATTATTCAACAGCATCAGGTGACAACCCTGTGGCTAACGGCAGGTTTGTTCCATCTGATAGTCGATGAAAAAATTCATGCTTTAAAACCCTTACGTCAACTGTTAGCGGGTGGCGATGTTTTATCGGTTCCCCACGTCCAAAAATTTATCAGCACGGTAGAAAACTGTAAACTGATTAATGGTTATGGGCCAACAGAAAGTACAACTTTTGCTTGCTGTTATGACATCACAGCACCGTTAAAGTCAGGGGCTTCTATTCCTATTGGTCGCCCTATCGCTAATACCCAAGTTTATATCTTAGACTCCCATTTACAACCAGTTCCGATTGGAATCACGGGTGAATTACATATTGGTGGCGACGGTCTAGCACGAGAATATTTCAATCGCCCGGATCTGACTGCTGAAAGATTTATTGCCAATCCTTTTAGCCAAAATCCTCAATCACGTTTATATAAAACTGGAGATTTGGGGCGCTATTTACCAGATGGAGAGATTGAATATCTCGGTCGTATTGACCACCAAGTAAAAGTAAGCGGTTTCCGCATAGAATTGGGTGAAGTTGAAATCGCACTTTTGCAATATCCGGCAATAAAAGAAGCGGTAGTAATTGTTCGAGAAGATACTCCTGGTGATAAATTACTGGTAGGTTATTTTGTAGCAGAAACTGGTCAAGATAGCCCGCAAATCATTTCGGAATTACGGCGATTCTTGAAACAGCAGCTTCCTGAATATATGGTGCCAAAGATTTTTATGGCACTAGAAGCTTTACCGCTAAATGCTAACGGCAAAATTGATCGGCGGGCGCTGCCAAAACCTGATTCTTTCCGTCCAGAATTGGAAGCAAATTATGTCGCACCTCGCAGTCCCATTGAACAGCAGATTGCAGATATCTGGACACAGGTTTTGAATGTCAAGAAAGTTGGGATTTACGACAATTTTTTGAACTGGGTGGATATTCTCTACTAGGAATTCAAGTGGTTTCTCGACTGCGCCAAGCTTTGGAAGTGGAAATCCTGATGTCCAATTTATTTGAATTACCACGGTAGCCGATTTGGCTGAACGGGTTGAAATTCTGCTTTGGGCAACCCAAGGTGTTCAGACTGCTGACAGTGAAACAGCTGGTGATTATGAGGAAGGTGAGCTATGAAAACATTAGATGAATTACTATCTGAGCTACGTCAGCGCGATGTCAAACTTTGGCTAGAGGGCGAACGCTTACGCTACCGGGCAGCAAAAGATAGTCTTACACCGGAATTGCTGACTGAGCTAAAAACTCAAAAAGCCGAAATCATTAACTTTCTCCGGCGAATTACCACAGCCGCAAATTCACAGATTCCTCCAATTGTCCCTTGTGAACGGAATGGCAACTTGCCGCTTTCCTTTGGTCAGCAACGGATATGGTTTCTTCATCAGTTTGAACCCGATAGTTCCTCAAACAATATGCCAGTTGTGGTGCGTTTTACGGGGAATCTCAATGTTGCTGTCTTAGAGGAAAGTTTGAAAGAAGTCGTCCGCCGCCATGAAGTTCTGCGGACAACTTTTCCAGCCGTGAATGGTAAGCCTACTCAAGTTATCTCTAGCGATGTTTCCTTGACATTGCCAATAATTGACTTGCGGCAAGTACCCGATGAAGAACGGGAGGCAGAAGCTCACTTATTGGCAACTAAAGAAGCTCATCAACCCTTTGATTTAGCAAATGGCCCGATTTTGCGCTTGCTGCTGCTGCGGTTGAGTGATCGCGAGCATCTGCTGATCTGGAATATGCATTGCATAGTTTGTGATGGAGCTTCTTCGGATTTATTCTATCAAGACTTCACTAACATCTATAAAGCATTGTCGGCAGGAAAGACTTCTCCTTTAACTCCCTTGCCAGTGCAGTATGCCGATTTTACCAATTGGCAATATCAATGGCTCCAAGGAGAAGTTTTAGAGTCACAGGTAAACTACTGGAAGCAAAAGCTAGAAGGCAATTTACCGATCATTGACTTACCTTACGATCATCCCCGTCCTCAAGGTGTACAAACCTATCGAGGCGATCGCGCCGCCTTGCTACTACCAAAGACGCTGAACCATGCTCTGACAGACCTGAGTCAAAAATGGGGTGTTACCCTGTTCATGACTCTACTGACAGTGTTTAACCTATTACTCTATCGTTATTCTGGACAAGAAGACCTACTCATTAGCTTTGCCAGTGCCGGACGGGGACAAGTAGAAACCGAAGGTCTGATTGGATTTTTTTCTAATACCCTGGTATTGCGAAGTAACTTAGCTGGAAACCCAACTTTCCGACAATTCCTAGACCGAGTGCGTAAGGATTGCTTAGAAGCTTATACCTATCAAGACCTACCTTTTGAAAGGCTAATTGAAGAACTTAAACCAGAACAACAAAGTCGCAATAGTTCATCTTTATTTCAGGTAAAATTCTCCCTTAATCCTCCTTGGTCGAATGGTCGTGGCATGGCATCTGTGCAACTACCCGATCTGACTATCACTTCTCTATTTGGCTACATTTATCATGGCAAGACCAAATACGATCTGACATTAGTCTTGCGGGAACAGGATAATGGTCTGGGCATGGTATTTGATTACAATGCCGAAATGTTTGATGCCAGTACCATAGAGCGGATGTTAGGACACTTCAAAACTTTACTCGAAGGTATTGTTGCTAATCCCGATCAGCCGATATCTGAATTACCCCTGTTGACAGCAGGTGAACAACATCAAGTGTTGGTTGATTGGCATGGCAAACAGGCTGATTATCCCCAAAATACTTGTATCCATCAGTGGTTTGAGGCTCAAGCTAAACGAACTCCAAATAATATTGCATTAACCTTTGAAAATCAGCAACTAACTTATCATGAACTCAACCAGCGTGCAAATCAACTAGCCCGCTATTTGCAAACTCTAGGGGTAAAATCGGGGGTACTCGTCGGTCTTAATTTAGAGCCTTCCCTGGAAATGATTGTGGGGCTGTTGGGTATTTTTAAAGCAGGGGGAACTTACGTATCCATAGCACCGACATCTGGGCAAGATAATCTGGCTTTCATTTTAGAAGATGCCCAAATATCCTTAGTATTAACCCAAAGCTCATTAGTTGAGAAACTTTCTGAGCATCAGGCACAAGTTATCTGTTTGGATAGTGATTGGGAAGCGATCGCTCTACATACAACTGAAAATCTAGGCTGTTACACCACAGAGCAGACTCTCGCCTGTGTGATGTATGTGTCCGGCTCCAATGGAAAACCTAACGGTATAGCCATTACCCAACGCAATCTCGTTACTCACAGTCTAGCAATCAGTGATACTTGGGAGTTGACTCAGAGCGATCGCTTACTACTAATATTTAGTATCAGTTGTAACACGTTCATTGAATCACTGTTTCCCTGTTGGATCGCTGGTGCTACCGCAATTCTCCAGTCTCAAGGTTTACAAAACTCGACGGCGCAGTTTTTCCCATTCATTGCTCAACAACAGATTACTGTTGTTAATCTACCCACTTCTTTTTGGTATGAGTTAGTTAACGAGTTATCTGTGTATCCACAAACCTTGCCAGTTAGCTTGCGCTTAGTTATGGTTGGTGGTGAAAAAGTCTCACGCAATGCTTATTTAACTTGGATAGAAAAAGTTGGCAAGCAAGTACGCTGGCTAAATGCTTATGGATCGCTAGAAACAACTTTAACCGCCACAGTTTACGATCCAGAAACTGCCACTGAAGCCAGTAACATTCGGTCAGAAATTCCTATAGGAAGAGCGATCGCCAATACAAAAATCTATATTCTCGATCAGCGATCGCAACCCCTTCCAATTGGCGTTACTGGCGAAATCTACATCAGTGGTATCGGTGTTGCTCAAGGCTACTTTAACCGCCCAGACTTAACATCTGAGAAATTTGTCTCCAACCCCTTTAGCAGCGAATCTGGGTCATACCTTTACAAAAGTGGTGACTTAGGACGCTACTTGAGTGATGGCAATATTGAGTTTTTGGGCCGCCTAGATAATCAGGCTAAAATTCGCGGCTTTCGTATTGAGTTGGCTGAAATTGAAACAATTTTGGGTCAATATCCAGGTGTGCAAAAAACTGTTGTGATTGCCAAAGAAGATGTTCCTGGGGATAAATGTTTAGTTGCTTATCTTGTCCCCAAACAAGGGGAGATTTTTGGGAGTGAGCAACTGCTGAGTTTTCTCCAACAAAAGCTGCCTGAGTATTTGTTGCCTTCTGCTTTTGTGATAGTGGATTCTTTGCCATTGGATGCTAATGGTCAAGTTGATCGTAAAGCCTTATCTGCGCTTGATCAAACTAATTCTAAAATAGAAAAAACATTTGTTAGAGCAGAAGATCCATTGCAAATTCAGCTAACAGAAATCTGGGAAAGCGTTTTAGGAATTCGCCCGATTGGAATAACAGACAACTTTTTCAATTTGGGTGGTCACTCATTAATTGCAGTACGTCTTTTCGCTGAGATTGAAAAAATATTTGGCAAAACTCTGCCTCTATCTATTCTTTTACAAGCCCCAACTGTTGAGCAATTAGCTAATTTACTGCGCGATAAATCACTCACTATTCAACCTAATAGTGAGCAAGCACAAGGGTTATTTAAACACTTTTTGAGCAAAGCGATCGCCAGATTTTCAAAAAGCAATGACTCACAACTGGAAAAGTTAATAATTGAGGATGAGAATCAAACTAACCTAAAAACAGGAGAATGGCTACCTTGGTCATCACTAGTACCTCTTCAAACCAATGGTTATAAGCCACCTTTATTTTGTGTTCATGGGGCTGGTGAAAGTATTCTTTATTATCGGGATTTTGCTAACTATCTTGGTTCAAACCAGCCATTTTATGCACTACAAGCTAGAGGTGTAGATGGAAAACAAACCCCCCTGACTCGCGTTGATAAAATGGCGGCTCACTATATTAAAGAGATACAAACTATCCAACCTCAAGGGCCTTATTTTTTAGGAGGCTACTCTTTTGGTGGTCTAGTAGTTTGGGAAATGGCTCAACAATTAGTGGCGCAGGGTCAAAAAGTTGCTTTACTAGCGATATTTGATACTAGTAATCCAACTTGTCGCAAAACTACTATCAACTCAATACCAGCGCCAAAACGAATTTCTCGACACTTGAATAATCTTTTAGAAGTTGGGCCTAACTACATTCTTCAGCAAATAGAAGGAAAGAGTAGTTGGCTTGAGTATATGCTCAAACAAAGACTACGGAAGTTTGCCTTTAAAGTTTACCTGAACATATCCCGAATCTTACCTTACACCTACCGCAAACAAGTAAAAATTAAAGATTTTAACAAACAGGCTGCTAAAGAATATGTTCCAAAAGCTTATACAGGTCAAGTCACTGTATTTCGAGCAGAAGAACGTCCTGTAACTAATGGACAAGAAGTAGATCCAAACATGGGTTGGAGTGAATTGGCTTTAGGGGGTTTGGATATCCACCATGTTCCAGGAAACCACTTCTCCATTTTTAATGAACCCTATGTCAAATCTTTATCAGAAAAAATGAAGGTTTGTATAGAACAAGCTATTGCAGAAAAATGAGTCTTTCTAGACTTATAAAAAAATACATACAGCACTTCCCGGTGTTATGAGGTACAATAGCAACAATTAGTAAACCAGTTTTTTAAATGTTGAGGATTCATTAAGTCGAGTGCAACTGAGATTACTGTATCAACCATTTCTGTTGTAGTTGGAGCAAAACTGCGTAAAAAAGATTTGAGTTGTGACCACCATAACTCGATTGGATTAAAATCAGGAGAGTATGAGGATAAACAAATAACTTTCGCACCTACAGCTTCAATCATTGGTACAATTGATGCTAGTTTATGGGCAGGTAAGTTATCCATGACGACTACTGCTCCTGTCCATAAATTAGGCGCTAAAAACTTCTCAATGAATACATCAAATGCTTGGCTATCCATTGAGTTATTCATCGTCATTAATGCCACTACTTTTTTAATACTAATTGCTCCAATTACTGTGACTTTTACACCTCTATAAAATGGTTTTTGGTCGTAAGCTCTTGTTCCTTGTTGCGAACGCGCATGAGTTCTTGCCAGACCTAATAAAACTCCTGTCTCATCTAGGAATACTAAGTTATCTCGATCTATATCTCTGACCTGTTCCCAATATTCTACTCTTAGTTTTTGAACTCTTTCTGTTGCTGCTTGACTACTCCGCAATGTTTTTTTTTACGATTTAATCCTAATTTTTGTAAGGCACGACACATTGCACTTCGACCTACCCAATTACCAGTTTTGTCTGCAAATAATTCACACAACTCTATCAATGTTGCATCTGGATGTGCTTCAACTAATTCTCTTAACTCTATGTCAGCATTTGTCAGATGACTAAATTGTGGTTTTCCTCGCGGCTTTGGTTGTAAATTTCCTTCAAGTTTTTGTTGTTTTACAAGCTTTTGCACTAAACTCTTTGAGACAGAAAATATGTTAGCTACTTTCCTGATTGAGATATTTTTTTGAATATGTGCTGCAACTATTTTTTCTCGAAGCTCGATAGAGTATGACTTCATTTAAAAGTATTTATATTTTAACCTAGTGTACTTTAACCTAGTGTACCTTATAACAGGCGGAAGCGCTGTATCTTACAAAATTTTCTAACACCCTACCCTGCTTGCGGGCCTACGGTGTACACACAAGTCCAAGTAAACTAATAACAGAAGGAGTTGTGGGGAGTAAGAGATGGTGGAAAATCCAATAAGAATTCACGCTCAATTGGTTGAGGGAAAAGCATTTGGAGACCCTCGACTGATAAAAAGGGGGCAGCATTGTACGAAGCAATGGGAAAACATCAATCAGTCAGCATTCGTCAAATCAGTAAAAATAGAGCAGAACAAGTGGGATATTACCGCTTTTTGGAAAATGAGAATGTGACAGTAGGAGAATTAGTCCGAAGCCTGTCAGACCAGTGCGTGTTACAGGTAGAAGGAAAGCATATATTAGCAATAAGTGATACCAGCGAAATTAACTTGCAGGCTCATGTAGGCAGGTTAAAAGCAAAGGGAATAGGTGTAGTAGGAAACAACACAGATGTAGGATTTTATATTCATCCCACCCTAATATTGGATGCAGAAAATGGATTTCCTTTGGGGATAAGCACAGTACATTTATGGACTAGAGACATCAACCATGCGGATAAGCATGAGCGAAAGTACCACAAATTGCCGATAGAACAGAAGGAGTCATATAAATGGCTGCGTTCGGCAACGGATACTCAAAGATGTTTAGAGAACTCCACAAAAAAAATGATCCAATAGCTATGTGGGTTTAGCAAAAATTTCTACAAACCATTTTCTGAGATTGGGGAGGCGGTGAATCTGTGTTTCAATTTCTGCCATAGCGGAGGTAGTAAGTTTAACTCCTGTAGAATAAACTGTTTCTACCAATGTGACCACCGGATTTTTACCCTTAAATGTGAGAGTTTGGGCGAAATTCAGTACAGTCTCAACAGTGTCAAGTAAACTACCATTCCAATGCTGTTCTAACCAGCCAAAACAACGTTCTATCGGGTTATATTTGCTATGATAAGGCGGATAATAAGCAAGTTGTAACGTCAGTTGAGATGATGTACCAAAATCTACAATCCGCTTCATAAATTGAGTGCGGCGAGAATTATTTTCAGGTCCATTATCCTGATTAATCACCAGTTTTTGAATATGAGCAAATCTGTGTTTGACAGTTTGCCACCAGCTTTCAAGCAAATCAACAATACAATCAGCGGTTAATTTGGAAGAAACAAAGAATAAAAATAACTCGTTGTATTCAGGTATAAAAATGCCGTAGGGAATCAGAGTTATCTCCGTCGGGAAGTCGTGGTCTACTGAGATGGTTGGCATTCGATTTTTACCCCCACGGTCAAATTCTCCAATCTTAACTGCTACCTTAGCATCAATGGAAATTCGCAGAGTATGAGGGTCATTGTCAGCTTCACTATTAATTTGTTCAACTTGTTCAAAAATCGCTTCTGTTTCGGGAATTTTCTTGATAGGCTTGGTTTTCAGAACTCTTTTTAAGGTATAGCCTAAATCATTCAATTTTCGTCGAATTGTTTCTGATGAAGGTAGTTCTTCCTCTGTGTAACCAAATTGTTCAATTAGTTGACGACGGACTTCGCTTGCCGTCATGCGTGTATACAAACGTATACTTTTAAAACTGGGGTCAGTTTGACTTTGTGGGTCTACTAACGATTTTATATCCCTCAACAAGTTTGATAATTTTGCTTCAGCCCGCTTGCGTCCACTACGCCTGAAACCATCAATAAAAGGCTGACCACTCTCTAACTCCTGCATCCCTTTACGGATAGTGCGCCTATTCCATCCCAACTCCCTTTCCGCCACAGTTTGTCCACCTATTCCCAAACCTTTGACTACTTCTGCCATGAATTGTCTTCGGTCACTTCCCTTGAGTTTTTTCGCTGTTTTGATGTACAGAGATTTTAGGTGCGCGGTGAGTTGAATGATAGATTTTGGATACATGAGCTAGACTGCACACTGAATTTATCTTTCTCTTATCATAGGATCAATTATTCTGTGGAGTTCTCTTAAGCATTGGGTCAGCCAAAGTAGTGACTCATATCGCCGACCGAGAAAGCGATTTGTATGAAGAATTTGCCACTGTACCAAATCGAGACAATCATGTATTGGTAAGAGCTTGCCAAGACCGTCGCCTTGCAGGACAAACTCAATCGCTTTATACGTATTTAAACCAACAATCTAGTGAAGGAACTTATACCGTAAATGTCCCGGCAGATTCACGTATCGGTAGAACCGCAAGGGAGGCATTATTAATCCTTCGCCGTGCGGTGGTGAAAATTCAACGTCCAGATCAATTGAGTGCTTTAGATTATCCCGCTAGTGTAACGCTTTATGCAGTTGAAGCTGTAGAAGTTAACCCACCTGTTGGTCAAGAACCGATTCATTGGCGATTGCTGACCACTCACCAAGTTGTTTGTTTAGAACAAGCATTACAAGTGATTAGATGGTATACAAGGAGAAACAGCGAATTGAACAGTTGTTTGCCACCCTCAAAAAAGCCGGATTAAATCTCGAAGCTACCCAGTTAGAGTCGATTGCTGCCATCCAACGACTAACTGTGTTGGCTTTGTCTATTGCTGTGAGAATTTTACAATTGATTCAGGGACGAGAAAATCCTGATTTGCCTGCAACTGTTGCCTTTTCGGACGAGCAACTGCAATGCTTGTTTGCAATCGCCCCAACTCTTGATGGGAAAACTCAATTGCAACAAAATCCTTATCCTCCTCAAACCCTTGCTTGGGCTACTTGGATTATTGCTCGACTTGGTGGTTGGTCTGGTTATAAGTCTCAGAAACCTCCGGGAATTACTACTTTGATTCGCGGATTGTATCAGTTTGAATCTACCTTTTTTGGCTGGAAACTCGCTCTAGGACTACTTGTGTGTACACCGTAGGCTTGCGGGCAGGGTTATTTTCATTCCCTAAAATAGGTAAAATTGCAAGTGTTGATACGATTTTACTAAAAAAGTGATAAACATATTTAAGGAAGAAATATGGGCAATTGACAAACTTCTTGCCTTTATGTGGTGAAATAGCCCTGGAATTAAGGGGGGTTGGGGGGATCTTCCGGGGGTCATTGTAACAATGACTTATTCGGCGTTAACTGGCTCTCAAAACGGCTGTAAACAACTTGGGTTGGATGCCAAGAAGAAAACCAGTACAAATCTTGAATAACTTTGCAATAATTATTCCCATCTGCTAGTTCAAAGTGAACCAGACCTAAATTATTCAATCCAACTACTTCTCGCCCCTCTTGAAACCAACGAGATTTCCAAAACATTACGGGTTGTAACCATTTCCATTTAGCATTTTCGGCTCGTTTCCAGGGAGCTATCAACGATGATATATCTGCTCCGTACCGAGAAGTCTGAACGCTGTTTCGAGGTATCCACTCCAGCACGCAATGCCATTCAGAGTTAGTCAGCATGTGGCGATTATGGTGTAATTGTTTCTCTGAAACTTCTACCATATTGGGTGGATTAATCCAACCTATCCAATGTCGGACGTTTTCTGGTAGTAGCCAATGTTTCAATCGTGTATGAATGAGTCGCGTCAAAATCTCTTCATTCTTCAATGCACTAGCGGTTAACTGCACTAAGACAGACTGTAATTTGGAATGAGTGCGTGCATAAGACAAGTGAGCAACAGAACTGTAGTGAATATCCCCAGATAGAATAATCACTTGTTGACGTTCTTCAAACAAGGTGGTTAAGAATTTAGCCAATGCTTCAGTATTAATGTTCCAGGCATCTCCAACATCCGTTGAAAAAACTTTCTCCTGTTGTAACTGCCAATGATGAATCCAATCAATCACTTGTAGTCCAAATACATTTGTGGGCGCAATCACAAATGTAGTTTGAATCTGAGTTTGTTCAACTATTTCTTGTAAAGGTAAAACTAGTTGTTGCTCAAAGGCTTTTGGACACAGCAGCATGGGCGGCGCGATCGCTTTTTGATCGGCTGGATAACCCCGCCAAGTCCGCGTATCCAGCACAATTACTTCATGGCAATTGCTTCTGACTATGTAGTTCCAAGTGATTGCTTCAGGATGTCGATCCAGAATGAATACTGCACCATCTCGAACTAAAATAGGTAAGTTTGTGCGGGGATCGTTGGCTGGCATACCTACATAGCGAGCGATCGCCTCATCAGCCTTGGCATCTCTCCCAAGGGATGCTGACCAAGCTTGTGCCGCCGCCAACAACTTTTCACCGGGTTGACCTTCTGCAAATTGCTCAGGCGTATTGCCCCAACCTTGAAACACCGTGTAAGCTAACAATGCATTTTGGACTATTCTTCGTCCTAAAGGATGTCCCAGCACTCGCAAACACCAAGCTTGGTTTAGGTTCCAGTCATCAGTGACATCATGGTCATCAAAGATGGTGTACATGGGAATATTGGCAAGGGCGCGGCGCACTTTCCAAAGCGTATAAATAAATTGTCGCAAATGCCAGACTTGTCGGTTCCAGTTCTTGATGGCTTTGCTCTTGCGCTTTACTTGGTGTCCTTTGGGAAATTCGGACGGCCAGCACACTGGCGACCAAGCTAGTAAATAAGTAGCGTAATATTCACCGAGGCTGAAAAGATGACTGTTAACTTTCTCAGGTTTATTATGTAATCCTGCGGTTAAGCCAGCTTGATTTGTCGCCACATCAGCCCGTTCTCCAGGGGGTAGCTGCTGGGGAGTACAGTATACTCCATTCACAGGAAGTTGTTCTTCCCAACCCAAGAGGGCATCACCAAGAGTACTGGCAACCCACAAGGATGGTTCTGCTACATCATCGCCGTAAATTTGATCTCCGGTGAGGAATAGCTGGTGCGGACGGTGTTGGGGTTGATTTGCTGATGTCTCAATCAAACTGTCGAGAATTGGCAGCGCGTCAAACCCATGACCATGAGGTTTACGGCAAGAAGCATGGATAATTTGCAAATCTTGAAGACGGTTCGGCGGCAAAACAAAGGTTGGTTTTTGATGTTCAAAGTAGCTAATGCTGGCTGTCGGAGAGGAGTTTGAGCATAATGCTTGTTGCAGCGTTTGCGGGCTTTGGTCAGTACCAGTAAATTGGAGGTCGTATGCATAGATGCGGTCATTAATTAAACGAGACCCTTGCGTAGACCGAGCCGTTATAGCAACAATGTGAAGATACTTGCCCAAAGCAACGGTAGAGCGTTCTCCCTCCAATAAACAATTTTCTAATGCTTCACCATCATTTGTTGTGTCATAAACTTTAAGTTCTACTTGACAAGACTGTTTCAGTGCCACCCAGACCGTCACTGACTCTGGCTCAGTATGTTGAAGGATTGGCCCCCCTAAAATCAGTGGCAGTTCTTGTATAAACTCGCCTCCAGCTTGGTACTTCATTAAATTTAGACATCAATTCCCATCTGTTTAACTTTATCAGTCGATAGAGCAGTCGATTTTAGTCTAAGTAATATAGTTCATGCAATTCGTCAACTGATTCAACTATTTTTACTTTGGTGACTCCAGCCATCTTTGCTCGTAATATTTATTCCTTAATTATCTGTATCATACTTTTCGTGAAATAGTATTAGGGTGCGGAATGGGGGATACTATACTCATTATTCAACTAGCGATCGCTCACTTAAATCTATGCTACTTTAAACACGCTTATACAAATTAGTAAGTATTTAGCCGATACAGTTAGTGTAATTGGAAATATTGTAGAGTATAGAATTGTCCTGAGTATTGCCCTATGCCATTTCCCCTATGACTACCGCACCCTTAAGCTGGGAAGAACTAGAAACCCTCACGGACTATCAAATAGATACCGTTAATGGTCTCACCAACGCTAGAGCCAGGTTGCGCTTGTTTGGTCAACCGGAATCTGATGTGCGGGTAACGCTGTACCGCGATAACCACGCCTGGTGTCCTTACTGTCAAAAAGTTTGGTTATGGCTAGAGGAAAAACAAATCCCCTACCGCATCGAAAAAGTGACAATGTTCTGCTATGGGGAGAAAGAAAGTTGGTACAAACGTAAGGTACCATCAGGAATGCTCCCCGCGATCGAGCTAGATGGACGGATTATTAAGGAAAGCGATGACATTTTGATCGCTTTGGAAAAGGTTTTTGCTCCATTGAGCCAAGGGATGGAAGACCATACAGTGCTTCCTCTACGTCAATTAGAACGACTTTTATTTAGAGCTTGGTGCGTTTGGCTGTGTTCTAAAGCCGGTTCCTCTCAACAAGAACAACGCAACCGAGAACAATTTATCGGAGTGGTGGCTAGAGTCGAGGAGGCTCTGGGTCGCACCCCAAGTCCTTACTTTCTAGATAGGTTCGGCATTGTCGATGTCATTTTTACACCATATCTTGAACGGATGAATGCGAGCCTTTACTACTATAAGGGCTATTCGCTGCGTGAGGAAAACCCTCGTTTGAGTGCATGGTTTGCGGCAATGGAAAGCCGACCGACCTACTGCGGTACCCAGAGCGACTTTCACACCCACGCACATGATTTGCCGCCCCAGATGGGGGGCTGTTGGGAAAACGGCGAAACCCAGATGCTTCTCAATAAAGCGCGGGTGGATAACGGCCCTTGGTTCGGGCTACCAGATGTTACTTATCCAGAACCCGAAAACTCTCGCATGGAAGCTCTTCAACGAACTATCGAACACCGCATTAATATTATCCGAGTCAACCCCTTAGATGATAAATTGTTTGATCAAGCACTACGTTGTGCTTTAACACACATGATGACAGGTGAAGACTGTGTACCTCCATCGGGATCTGATGTTGCTCTGCGATATTTGCGCGATCGCATTAATGTACCACGAGATATGTCCATCTACGCAGCCAAGCGATTGAGGGAATCCCTAGAGAAAACCGCAGCCCTTGTCGGTGATGGGCAGCCAGACCCCATTCCCACTAAACATCGACGAGATCAAGACCCGTCTAACTTTGTCAACAAACCGACAAACACACTTCTAGTTTGACCTTTAACTCAATCGACCCATCATGTAAATCTAGCTATTTCTTCACAAGAAATAATTTTTTTTAGGGAGAGTTGAGGAAATGCTTGCTTGAAAAATTCTTCAAGTTTTTCTTTGGTTTCTAATTTCCATAAAATGCTCCCCCAATTAAAGCAAATTTATTTTGCTCTACTAATTAGATGTTAGTAGAGCAAAATATTAAACATTGGATATCAGGAATGTTTCTAGCGTCAGCGAAGAAAATGCTCCCAATTCATCATAATTAGCAATTAGTTGATGCATTTCATAATTATTAATCAACCAATTTGCGATTAGAGAAAAGGGAGTATCTATACTAATTGAACTAGGACAACTAACAGAAACACCGTCAGGTAAATAGTAATATTTATGCCCTTCTCTATGCCAATTAAATTGAGTTACTATTGGTTCGGAAATCTTCAAATCGGGAGTAATAGTCATAGATATACCTTGCCAATTACCACTCAACTCCCGTTGTGGTAATTGATTTAATTCATCTGACCAATATTGGCTAGGTAATTCATTACAATCTTCACGAATATTTGCTATATGAAATAAGTTTCCCCTCTCGTCGTAAACAATACCTACACTATGGCGTAAATCTTCATATCGAAAGAATAATTCTATCCCAAAATACGAGTTTGGTTCTAATTTCACTGCTGCCCAACTAGCATGACCGGAAGCAAAGAAATATCCTCGCATCGTCTCGCGTGATGGGTGAAAAAGTCCATTATCTAAGCTATTTGACAGAAAATTAAATTCCCAACTCTCTTGCTTATTTTCGCCATTTGCATAAGTATAAGTATTGGTATGGGTAATTTCAGTCTTTTCTGGATTACTTTTAAAACTTCTCAGACTTTGAAACGATTCTTTGATATCACCTTCTGGTGTATATCGCGTCCAAATTCCATGCCAATCGAGCAAATGGTTAGTAAAGTAATTCCAATTTTGTTCTTTTACATCCATAATATTTGTGTCCTTTGTATATTTAAAATCTCTTTGTTAAAAATAGTATTATGAACTATACCAAATTACCAACGGCAAAGAAATAATAAAATGAATGCATCAAAGTAAACTTTTTGACATTCACATCTGACGGACAGACGGCGGGATTTGCACTGATATCAAGCAAAACAACGTTTTTGTTGAAATCTCGGCACAGAAATTTTGATCGGTCACACGAGAGTTTTTCTTGATAGGATCTGCGATCGCTGTTTAAGTCTAGAATCTCCGCAATTCAATTGCGGGGAGTATGCCAACTATCAAAAGAAGCGTTTCACTAAATAAGCCGCATATTCCATACCATAAGGTACGCTAACCCCAGCAGTCATTTCATTAGCAAAGTAGGTGTTTTGGCTACCTTGCAACATTTCCAATCGTTCATAAATACCATCCTTGAGGTCTTCGGTTAAAAAATGAGAGAACCACTTCCAAATTAGGGGTTGCCCCATAGGTGTCACTTGAGTACCTCCGAGCTTTTTGACACAATCGACTACGTTGCTTTCCAACTCTTCAATAGTTGTCGTTTCATCCATGAATGGATAAAAATTGTAGATTTTACTGCCTGGATCAACCTCGTAGATAGCTAATGGATAACTAGTTGGTAAAGGCTGATTTAAAGTATTTCTGATGACGTAGAAAATGTTTGCAGGTAAACCCTCTATTTTACAGGTAATAACTGCTCTTTTAATTGTACGTACCCGAGAAAAAATATCTGCTTCTTCCGTGGAAGCATCAGCTACGCTAAGAAAGTCATCTACAGGAGCAGTCCAAATTAAACGCTCGAATTCCCACTGATTTGAGGTAGTTTTTACCAGAATTGTTTGACCGCGAGAAACACGCTCAATAGTTTGTCCTAGACACAAGTTATGAGTTGCTGCTAAACGATTCCATAATTCTTGATTCCCTTCTTGGAATTGAGGCATATTCAGAACCAATTTTTTCAGGAAATTGCAACGGTTCAATAATGCCAGTAGCCGAATCACATAAGCAGTAGAAGCTTCTTGTCCCAGATGTCCAAATTGTGCCGCATTAGCAATAGGCATTAAAGCATCTCGAATAAAATCCAAACCCTGTTTGTTAAACCAACGATGGTAATTCCGAGGTGCAATCATTTAGTAGGCTAGAGCGCAAGTTTGGACAGTTTTCTCTGGCAGCAAACCTATTCAGTTGGAGTTTTAATCGCGATTTAGAACGCACAAGTGGCTATTTTTCTCCACCAGATTTTCTAGTTTACAACGCTGAAGTGGCTTGGGAAGGAGATATTGCTAATTTCTTACGCTGTCGCCTCGCTGCTAACCTAGGACAGCAGCGACTTAAAGGAGAATTTGACAATGCCAATACATATCAAACGCGCTGTATGGTAAAGGTTTCACCAAATATAGAGGCAGACCTTGGCTATAGCTTTAGTAATGTCCGAAATCAAGAAACGGGGGGAAGTGCATACGGTGGTAATTCTTTGACAGGACAGTTACGGGTCAAATTTTAGGAGGCAGGGGGCAGGAGGTAAACCTTATAAATAATCCAAAATCTAAAATCTAAAATTTAAAATGGTAAAAGCCTGAAGAATGAAAGCACCATTACCTGATAATGAAACACAGCGAATCGAATCTCTTTTGCAGTATAAAATTCTTGATACTCGTTCGGAAGCTGCCTTTGACGATCTCACCCGTTTAGCTTCATATATTTGTGGAACTCCCATTGCTTTAATCAGTTTAATTGATAGCGATCGCCAGTGGTTCAAGTCTAAAGTTGGTTTGGATGCGCTACAAACACCCCGAAATGTGGCATTCTGCGCCCATGCTATTATGCAACCTGAAGTTTTTATTGTGCCTGATGCCACAGTAGACGAAAGGTTTGCTACAAACCCGCTAGTTACCTCTGACCCGAATGTTCGGTTTTATGCTGGTATACCATTGACTAACCCTGAAGGATATGCACTAGGAACACTTTGCGTAATTGACCATGTACCAAGAAACCTCTCTCCAGAACAAGTTGAAGCATTACGAATTCTAGGCCGTCAAGTAATCAAGCAACTAGAAATGCGGCGCACTTTAGCAAGTTTAGTATTGGCGAGTGATACAGACAAACAGGCGCAGAAGGGACGCAAACAATTTTTTAAAAGAATAGCCGGAGGGTTTGGTTTAGCATCGGCGATTTTAGTTTTGATTGGCGTAATTTCTTATCAAAACACACATATATTAATTAATACTAGTAATCAGGTACAAAAAACCCAAGAGAAAATCAATAAACTAGAAGAATTACTGTCCGAGATGAAGGATGCTGAGACTGGAGAACGCGGTTACATTCTCACTGGACAAGAAAGTTATCTAGAACCTTATCAAGCAGTAGTTGCAAACATCGATCAAAAAATTGCAAAACTGAAGGATTTAATCGCAGATAAACCTAGCCAACAAAAGCAGTTTGCCACCCTTGAACCTTTGATAGCTGCAAAACTCGCCATACTCAAGCAGACTATATACCTGCGTCAGAATCAGGGATTTGAAGCGGCGTTGCAGGTAATTCAGACAAATCAGGGAAAAAATCTCATGGATGATATCCGCAAGATGATTTATGAGATAGAAAATGAGGATAGAAGGTTGCTTCAACAGCAGTCACAAGCTGCAAAAGCCAGTGCCCATAATACGATTTTGACACTTGCCTTCGCTATTTGTCTAAGTTTTCTCATTTTGGCTATAGTCTACTATTTCATTTCTCGTGAGGTAAGCGAGCGTAAATCAACAGAAGAAACACTAAACACAGAACGCAACTTTATCTCCGCAGTCCTTGATACAGCCAGCGTTTTGGTAATAGTTCTTGACACACAAGGGCAAATTGTTCGCTTCAATCAAGCTTGTGAACAAACAACTGGTTACTCATTTGATGAGGTGAGAGAACTCCACAGAATAATTGATCCTATGATAAGAGAAAGATAAATTCAGTGTGCAGTCTAGCTCATGTATCCAAAATCTATCATTCAACTCACCGCGCACCTAAAATCTCTGTACATCAAAACAGCGAAAAAACTCAAGGGAAGTGACCGAAGACAATTCATGGCAGAAGTAGTCAAAGGTTTGGGAATAGGTGGACAAACTGTGGCGGAAAGGGAGTTGGGATGGAATAGGCGCACTATCCGTAAAGGGATGCAGGAGTTAGAGAGTGGTCAGCCTTTTATTGATGGTTTCAGGCGTAGTGGACGCAAGCGGGCTGAAGCAAAATTATCAAACTTGTTGAGGGATATAAAATCGTTAGTAGACCCACAAAGTCAAACTGACCCCAGTTTTAAAAGTATACGTTTGTATACACGCATGACGGCAAGCGAAGTCCGTCGTCAACTAATTGAACAATTTGGTTACACAGAGGAAGAACTACCTTCATCAGAAACAATTCGACGAAAATTGAATGATTTAGGCTATACCTTAAAAAGAGTTCTGAAAACCAAGCCTATCAAGAAAATTCCCGAAACAGAAGCGATTTTTGAACAAGTTGAACAAATTAATAGTGAAGCTGACAATGACCCTCATACTCTGCGAATTTCCATTGATGCTAAGGTAGCAGTTAAGATTGGAGAATTTGACCGTGGGGGTAAAAATCGAATGCCAACCATCTCAGTAGACCACGACTTCCCGACGGAGATAACTCTGATTCCCTACGGCATTTTTATACCTGAATACAACGAGTTATTTTTATTCTTTGTTTCTTCCAAATTAACCGCTGATTGTATTGTTGATTTGCTTGAAAGCTGGTGGCAAACTGTCAAACACAGATTTGCTCATATTCAAAAACTGGTGATTAATCAGGATAATGGACCTGAAAATAATTCTCGCCGCACTCAATTTATGAAGCGGATTGTAGATTTTGGTACATCATCTCAACTGACGTTACAACTTGCTTATTATCCGCCTTATCATAGCAAATATAACCCGATAGAACGTTGTTTTGGCTGGTTAGAACAGCATTGGAATGGTAGTTTACTTGACACTGTTGAGACTGTACTGAATTTCGCCCAAACTCTCACATTTAAGGGTAAAAATCCGGTGGTCACATTGGTAGAAACAGTTTATTCTACAGGAGTTAAACTTACTACCTCCGCTATGGCAGAAATTGAAACACAGATTCACCGCCTCCCCAATCTCAGAAAATGGTTTGTAGAAATTTTTGCTAAACCCACATAGCTATTGGATCATTTTTTTTGTGGAGTTCTCTTAAAATCTCCAAAATTAGCCCATTAGTATTACCTGTCAAAGCTTTATTAGGTTGTTTTGATTCTTCATAGATACCAGCATAGTAACCACTGTCATCAGGACTGCGGAGATCCTTGACAGCATCAAAAACTTTTTGAGCATAAGCATTATCTGGAAAAAGATAGCGCCAACCGAAAGCAGCTTTGGTGCTGATGCTGCGAAACTGTGGATAAGGTTTATTGGCATCCGTGATTGTTGCCCAGTTTGCACCGTTAGCGTAGACGGTGTTGTAGAGAAAGTAAGGTGCTTGATCAATATTATCTTCTGTGACAGCAGTCAACTGCCCCGTGGTATCATAACGCCGTTTTTGCACATCTAAAACCCTGGCAGCAAAATCAGCTAACTCACCTTGCAAACCAAATTCAATCCCATCTAGGATATAAGATTCACTAACAACGTAATTATTAGCGTTGGTGTTTTGAAAGTCACGGGTATCAACGGGGATTTGCACGCCATTAATTTCGACTAACTTAAACGGCTCAAAAGCAATAGCTTTCGGTGCAGAAAAGCCCCAAAGTTGATAACCCCTGGCGGCATACTCTTCATAGCCGAGTCGTCCTTCTTGCACCAATAACGTTGTGTTGTCTGGAAGAACAGTAGCGCCAAAAAGTTGCCCATCTTTGAGCGATCGCGCCACTTGCCATTGTGCGACAATTCCTTTGAGCCAATCATTATATTGCGGATGACAAGTGCGAATGACATCAAAGGCCGCCAGGATTCGCCCAACATCCAAAGCAGACCAACCAAGACCCCGCTCAAGGGGATTGTTGCCATAATCAACCATTTGTCCATTGGCTGCGTTATAGACTTTATTGGGCAAGGTATCTTCAAATAACTTTAAGCTGTTGAGAGTTGTTAAAAATTTGTTGAGACGAGCATCAAAGTCTGCTTGGTCAGTGAGATTCAACCAGCGTGCAGCATTCAACGCCATTAGGTAATTACCCATATCCCAGAGTGTACCAGAAGGATAACCCCCAGTAGATTTGGTAAATCCTGTTGCTGGCTGATAATTTTTGACAAAATACTGCCAAGCAGAACGAGCATAAGTTTGTTCTTCAGGTGTCAGAGGGACTGTAATATTGCTACAGCTATTGGAATTTTGCGATAAGACTGGTGTCGGGATGTAAAACAACAATTGCAAAAATGTCCCAACTAGGAACAATGCAATCCATCTCAACAGCTTTTGTTGATGGTGCTTGTATATCATCATATTGCAAAGAAGGAGTTAGGAGCGTCATAGCCCGTCTGTACAGTTATATTTCATAAATCGAGCTTTATCTAAACAGAATTCAGGAGTCAGGAGTCAGAATTCAGTATGAATTCTGTACTCGATCGTCTGAATAAACGGGTTTAAAACCCCCACCAAATTGAAAATTTGGTGGTCTTAAAGACGCTCGATAGCACAGCGTTAGCGACGCAGGAGCCTCTGACTCCTGTTAGCGGTAGCGGGGCGTTTAGCCCATTCTGACTCCTGAATTCTTCTTCAAAATGTGAAGACAATTTAAGATAAGCGATCGCTTTCTTCAAAAGATGGATGCTACGCATAGCCTACTTCCGTAAAGGGGTACGACGA